>JAXINT010000015.1:0-18832 GCA_034190605.1 Asbonarchaeaceae archaeon (SeqCode)
AAAACCAAAGAAGCACAAAAAATCAACATAAACACAGAAGAACTGTGAAACCCCTCAAGAAACAACAGCGCAGCAGTAGTTTTCTCTCCGTCACCTAACTCAGCTAACTCAGGAGGATTTCTACAGGGCTCCGAGACCAGTAAGCCTCCACTTATTTAAAATTTTGGTCCATATTATGGACCAAGGTCTATATTATGGACCAAGAAAAATCAGGTATTCTGGTGCCGATCCCATTACCTGGCAAGAGGCTGTTTCGGAACAAAGCAATGGATAGAATGGCTGAATTACTCTACAAGAACCCTCACAGGAAGTTCAAAGTCCGAGATCTTAGAGAAATCACCGGCAACAGTGCTAAAGCGGTTGATACAGCAATAAAACTATTCGAAAAGCTCGGGATAATCGTAACAGAGAGAGAAAGGAACAAAAAGCTCATAAGCGTAGATAGACGCCTGATACTGAAGCCTGAAGACCCTGTACTGGAAATACCTCAGGAAGAATTCAGAACACCGGTCAAAGAATTCCTAGAAGAGGTTAAAAAGGAGCAGGAAAATCTGGCGGGTGTGATGCTGTTTGGATCTGTCGCAAGAGGTGAAGCTAACCGCACATCAGATATAGATCTTCTAATTATAGTAGAAGATAATTTGATGAAGTCAAGAAGAGAGATACAAGAACTTCGAAAAAAAATGAGCCAGAAAAAGTTCGGAGAAGAACAGTACGAGTTCCAAGTAATGGTAGAATCAGTAGAAAGCGCCTCACAACACGGTAAAAAACTTGAGGAAATATTCATACAAGGGGTAGCCCTCTACAGCTCCAAAAAACTGAGAGAACTCAATAAAAAAATCCTGAAAGGTGAAATCCATGGAGAACAGCGAAATAGAAGAGAAACTTGACAAAGCAATTGCAAACTTCCGAAAAGAACCTGTCAACCCCGAGACAGGGCTAGACGTAGAGAACAACTCACTGCTATAGCTCAGGAAATCCTGCAGACTGATAGATGCAGTAGAGTCGCTCAAAAACCTTAACGGCTATTATACCTTGACAATAGAGGCCTCATTCGCAGCGATAGAAAGAATCCTACAGTTCTACTTAGAAGAAAAAGAACTTGTCAAAGAAGACGACCATATTGACCACAACAAGATATACCGGCTAGGGAGCCAAACAGGACTATACGGAGACGATATGAGAGACAAACTCATCCAACTTTGGAAAAACAACAGATCAAAGACCTACTATCGAGAAGGAATAGGCTCAGAAAATAGTGCCTCAACCATAATAGACCTAGCCAGGCAGATACACGCCCATATCTTGAAGCTTGAGAAACGCAAACGGGATTGTATATGCAACTGCACTTAGGGCACGAGGGCAGAAAATCTTAAGCCTTAAATGCCTGGAGACAGAAGAAATATGGGGAAAATGGTTCTGGGAATACCGTATACGCAGCAGGTGCAGCAGTTCTTGGCGCAGTACTTCACAGATTTTACAGGCTTCTATGGACTTTTGGCGCTGGTTCCTCTAGTTATTTTTTATCTTACACGCCCGAAGCCGCGTGAGATCACCATGCCGTCCATGATGTTCTTTATCAAGCACAAGAAGGCAGGAAAGCTTAAGCAGGCCATAAGGTTTCTGCAGAACAACCTGCTCCTACTACTTCATGTGCTTTTCATAATCGTTGCAGCTTCAGCGCTTGCAGAGCCTGTTATACCTACAGATACTAGTTCGGACCAGGTCGTGGCTGTTATAGATGTTTCCGCATCGATGCAGGATGATCTTGGTAGTGCAAGGGAATTCCTGAAGGATAGGCTGGGAGAGGAGAACACCGTTATACAGGTGGGTGAGGATATAGATGTTCCCCTGGAGAAGGCCTCCGCGTCTCAGGCAGGGAGAGTTATAGATTCCATGGAGGTGAAAGATGTGAGGACAGATATATCGACAGCTCTGGAGACTGCTGCAAACTACAGGGGCAACGTTATCGTGGCATCTGATCTGGATCAGACGGTTTCCGACAGCAATGTTCGGGAGGCTTTGAACTCGCTTCAGAACCAGGGGAGGGATGTGGCAGTGATGGAGGCCGAGGACAGTAACAAGTGGGGAATTACCGACCTTGATATAGGTAGGGGTAATGCTACTGCAGACGTTCAGAACTTCATGGATCAGAAGGCAGAGGTGGAGGTCAGGACGGAGAAATACTCTGAGGAACTCAACTTGGAGCCAGGAGAGGTGGTCTCCGTTACTTTCCCGGTTGATCCAGGGAAGAACAGTTTCAGGCTTGAGGATGATGCCGTGGAGAGCGATAACAAGGCGTTCATATCGGTTCCAAGGGAGGAGGAGTTCAAGGTTGCATTTATAGCAGACCAGAGAGATTTTTACTTCGAGAAAGCAGTTGAGCTTATAGATTTCACTAGTATAGAGAGATATAGGCCGCCTGTAAAGGAAAAGATGGATGCAGATGTTTATGTGGTGGGTAGGACTGAGGAGCTGCTGTCTACTACTATAAAGGACATAGAGGATCAGGTCAGGGAAGGTAAATCAGTGGTGGTTTTCAATCAGCCAGGGATCATAGAGAGGTTTGAGTCACTTCCTGTAAAAGAGAGAGGAGGTGTTTTTAGAGGTGCGGTCGAGATAACTCAGCCTCAGAGGATCTGGGTGGACAATGTAAGCCTTCCAGAGATAAAGAAGACAAGGGGAGAGGCGGTTGCAACACACAACAGCGTTGTAAAAGCAAAATACGGTCAGGGCAAGGCTGTGTTCTATGGTATCGCAGACACTGACTTCAAGTACAACTTCCTATACCCCGTGTTCTGGAAGCATGTTTTCAATGATATCACCGGGAGGCCGACAGTACAGGAGCTAAATCTGAGGACAGGGGAGGAGTTAGAGGAGAAGGCAACAGGTCCTGATGGAGAGCTGGAGGAGGGAGAGACCATCAGGAAGGCAGGATTTTATAGCAGCGGGAACAGGGTGTACTCGGCAAACCTCCTCTCAGAGGACGAATCAAATCAGGATCAGGTAGAGTTTAAGGGAGGAGAAAGCCTTGGAGAAGCAAGTGGAGAGAGACCGGTACAGAAATATGTTTCACTGCTTCTCGTGGCTTTAGCGGTGCTTGAATTCCTGTATCTGCTGTACGGAGGTGTGCTGTAGCATGGAAATACAAACCTCAAAACTGAGATCCGTAGGATTTCATAGAGCGGTTCCTCTTGGAACCTGGCAGAGGATCGTCACACCGTCCTTTAGAGAACGGTGTTCAACTCCTGAAATCGAAGATTTCAGTCGATCGAGTGAACTGCCAATGGCAGTTCATCGAATCCAACTTCTCCCAGAGAAGTTGGTGACCACTATATCCTTGGCTGGTGGAGGTGTAATGGGATAATGGCGGGTATAGAGAGACCTGTACTTCTTATAGTGGCGGCTGTAGCGCTGTTACCTCTATACCAGGCTCTGAAGAGGGATGGAGAAGGCAGAGTAATTAGTCTTTTAAGGGCGTTGCTGATCGTGGTTCTGGCCCTGGCAGTTGCAGGGCCTTACATTATAGGGACTAAACCGGTGTCAGGAGAGCCGCAGATAGTTATCCTGAAGGACAAGTCGCGTTCAGCAGGTCTTATGGAGAACCAGGACCCTGAGTTTGATGATGTGCAGGTTAGGGAGCGTATTATAGCTTCTGGAAACAGCTCGGACATCAGGAACGGGATACTGCGGAACCTCAGGCCAAGGACAAACTACCTATTGGTAAGCGATCTGCAGTCAGAGGATAGGCTTGAAGGGCTTGCAGAGGAGTTCAACCGTAGGAACTCTACACTCAACGCATTTAAGCCTGAGATGGAGCAGGAGCTGTCAGTGAAGATTGAAGGGCCTGAATCTACAGTTGTAGGGGCGGAAAACAGGTATGTTGTAAGGGTTAGAAGCACGGAATCCGCGGGAAAGGTGCCAGAACCCGAGGTCAAACTGGATGGAAATAAGGTGGAGCTGGATAAGCAGTCCGAAGGTGTATGGAGCTTTAGCTGGGAGTTCTCAGGGCAGGGAAGTCACAGGATGGAGGCCGGGATAGGGCTTAAGGACGAGTTCCGGGGTAACAACAGGTACTACAAGAGTGTTAGGGTTATAGATAAGCCGAAGATAGTTTCAGTGGGGGATAAGGGCGGTCTTGAGGAAAAACTGGGAGAGTTCTACGATATCGATCAGAAGGAGAGAGTGCCTGAGGAACTGGAGAAATATTACGCCGTTATATTGAAGGAGGAGGTGGGGCGAGACCTCAAGGAATACACTTCAAGAGGCAACGGAGTGATATTCACTGGAGACCTGGAGAAGGATAGAATGGATGTTCTGCCTGTAAGGACCATTCCAGAGGGTGAGCAGAAGTCCGGTGCAAAGATTGCTCTGGCTATAGACGCTTCTCTGTCCACGGGAAACTGTAAGAAATGGGATTCGGACAACGGAAGGTGTATCGAGTATGGAAGCGGGAGAGGTATAAAGAAGTCTCAGCAGATAGCCTATAGCCTGGTAGATATTCTGCCGTTTAACAACAAGATAGGGGCGGTAGCTTACAACGACCAGGTATACCGGATAAGTAAGCCGCAACCTCTGGCGTACAACCGGGAGAAGCTGAAGGACAGGATCTCAAGGATAGCGCCGGACGGTCCTTCCTTCCACAATAGAGGTATAAAAGGTGCTGGTGAGCTTCTTAACGGGACCGGCAACATTATACTGATATCGGATGGAAAGCTGGGAGGTCTTGGGGCGAACGAGAATGTGGATAGAAAGGCCAAGCAGGTCGCAAGGAACCTGGATGTCAGGCTGATAACTGTGGGAGTGGGAGAGGATGCAGATACAGAATTTCTGCAGGAGTTGGCAAGACTCGGTGGTGGGATGTACATGGATGCTGAAAGTTCAGGCAGGCTTAACTTCATGTTCAACGCCGGTGGAGCGGAAGGAAAGACTGAAGGACTGGTTGCAGTTGATCAACACCATCCAATAACCAGAGGCCTGGAGATGAAGTCGCAGGTAGTGTTCACTGACTCGGTAGCGCCAAGAAAAGGTTCGGAGCTCCTGGCAACTACCACTACCGGTAAACCGTTCCTTACAGTGTGGAACTACGGGCTTGGAAGGGTCGGGGCATTCTCGGCAGGCGGAGACGATTTGCAGAGAGTTCTGGCGCAAGATCCTAGGATAGTTACCAGAGCCATGAGCTGGGCTGTTGGAAGTCCGGAGAGGAAGAAGGACAAGTGGGTGAGAGCGGAATCAGGTCGTAGGAATGAAAAGGTTGAGCTCAAGGCATCGTATAGGCTTCCAGGGCTGAAGAGGAAGGGTAAGGACCTGTATGCGGAAGAGATAAGACCTGATGATGTGGGTTTCCACAGGTTCCAGGACCAGATCTACAGCTACAACTACCATCCTGAGATAGAGAACATAGGGTACAGCGATAAAATCGAAGACCTGGTAAGTAAGACCGGAGGGAAAGTTTATTCAAGCAGCGAGGTCAAAGAGTTAGTGGAGGACACAAAGGAGTTCAGCAGCAGGCAGGTGGAGACCAGAAAGTCGCTATCAAGCTACCTGCTTATAGTTGGGCTCGTGGTGTTTTTAGCTGAGGTCGGATACCGCAAACAGAAAGGAATGAAATAGATCAATGGAGGAATATTCAAGATGTCAAGAGGTATAGCGTTCCTGAAGCGAAGGTTGAATCCTTTCCTGCTTGGTACAACCGTTATAGTGCTTGCTATACTTGCAGGCTTGTCAGTTCTATATCAGGAGGAGTTAAGCAGCATGCTTTCCAGGAACGAAGATCTTAAAAACCAGCTTGCAGAAAAAAAGAGGACCATACAGTCGCTGGAGCAGACAAGGAGTAACTTGAGTTCAGAGCTGGAGGTGAAGAAGGCGGATCTAAACCAGTCGATAGAGACCATCAAGGGTCTGAGAGATACTTTGGAAGAGAAGAGGAACAAGATATCGGACCAGAACGAGACAATATTTAACCAGGAGAACACTATAACTAGTCTCAGGCTAAACGTTAGCAGGCTTGAAGACGATGTTGAGGATCTGGAGGGAGATATAGACACCATATGTGGACATGCAAGTGCAGTAAACCTTACAGGGGATGCGGAAAGCCAGTGTGAGGACTATGGGTACTAACATCAGGAAGCTTTTTGAGAGGCTGAAGAAGGAGTTCATCAAGGTCAACACATTACAGGCCAGCCTTGACACTATAGCATTCTTTCTAGGGCTTAATCTCCTTCTCTTCATGTTCTCTATCAATCTGGTAGGAGGAGTATCAAACGTCGTGTCTATAGGCTTTCTTTCAGTTCTCCTGTTCTTTGTAGACCTATATTACAGGGGTAAGAACTTCAGGCTGGAGATATACGAGCAGAAGAACCCGGAGCTAAGGGAGATTCTGAGGACGGGAAGAGATCATCAGGAGAGAGACGATATCGTATCTCGATCGCTGTTCAAGGACCTGCTCTCCAGAGCTAGAAAGGTTGCATCTGACTCGATAATTCCCACGAGACAGATAATCAAGAAAATACTGTTCGTAGGGCTTCTGAGTTTTCTCGTGCTGCTTTCAGGACTCACGGACTTTCAGATAGAGTCCACGGGGTTCTCAGTAATACCAAGCTATGACTCCATACAGGACATAGGAGATAAGGAGGAAGAGCAGTTTGAGCTGCTTAACTCCAGCAGGATTTTCCAGGAGAAGGTGGATATAGATGCATCAGGGATAGATCTTGGCGTCAATATAACAGGGTCGGGCAAGGCAGGAGAGGACGACAGCGAGAGGAGACAGGTTACTCCAGAGGAGGTCGTGCTTGATTTCACCGGTTCAAGCCTGTCAGAGGACTACCAACTGGCAAAGAGATACAGCCTGGCTATAAAAAATGTAACGGGTTAAAGGAGTTCTGAAATGCAGGGCTGACAAAACTTTAAAACGGTAGAAGAAAAAATACAACTGTAATGGCAGACAAGGAGGAAAAGTACGAGAAGGCAGGGAAGAAGCTCAACGATGTCCTGGAAGAGGTAGGGAAAGTTATTGTAGGGCAGGAGGAGGTTCTGGAGAAACTTCTAATAGCAGTGCTTTCAGATGGAAACGTTCTAATGGAAGCGCCTCCCGGTCTTGGAAAGACCAAGATGGTCCATACCCTGTCAAAGGTCATGGGGCTGGACTTCTCAAGGATACAGAACACTCCAGACCTCATGCCCTCGGATATTACCGGGACACATATTATAGATGAAAGCAGCGACCAGAACCAGTTTGTATTCCAGAAAGGCCCAATCTTTGCAAACATGATTCTGGCGGACGAGATAAATCGAGCGACTCCGAAAACCCAGTCTGCGCTCTTAGAAGCTATGCAGGAGAAGCAGGTTACTGCAGGTAACAAGACATACGGCTTGGATACGCCATTTACGCTAATGGCCACGCAGAATCCTCTAGAGCACGAGGGCAGTCTGCACCCTGAGGAAACTCTCTATATGGATGGTAAGATCTGGGAGGCGGGAGAGGCGCTTAAGCACGCCAGAGAGAACGGAGACCTTCTTCACCAGGGGAAAGGAGGTAAGGTGTTCGATATAGGAGCAAAGACTCAGACGCTGAGTCCGGACGGATGTATCAAGCAAAGGAACTGCTACGTGTACGAGAAGAGATTTGAAGGAAAAATATACCGTCTCAGGACAAAGACAGGTAGAGAGATAAAGGTCACAGGGAACCATCCGTTCCTAGTAAACAGGAAGGGGAGCATAGAATGGGTTAAGGCCAGGAATATCACAGAGAAAGATTTCTTGGTGGCGCCCTCAGAGCTCAATCTACCTGAAAAAAATATAAAAAGCCATAGGGATGCTATAGAGGCTCTGGAAGATAAATACACCGTGGTATCTGAGGATCAGATAAAAGAGATAAAACACAGGCTTAAAGAAGGTATAGAGCTTTCAAGAGAAGATATTAATGCACTCAGGATAGCCTCGGACCTCTCAAAGAAAGAAGCAGCAGAAAAAATAGATTCAAGCTACGATCAGGTTCTAAACTATCTGGACGGAAGCAGTAACAAGGTGGGGAGACATCTCGTGAAAGCGCTCAAGGGAGAAATAAGGGAGGAGACAGATCGCCTGGAATCATTCAAGATACATAAGATCAGGGACAATCTCTCCGCATCGGAAGCAGGCTTTATCGTAGGGTTTGTGCTGTCGGATGGATGGCATACGGAGAATTCCGTGGAGATCTACCAGACCAATCTACCGAAGAAGTTCGACCGATGGGTGGAACTGGTGGATGAGATGGGTCTGGAGGTGAAGGTGACAGAGGAGGAGTCAGGTAGGAGAGCAGCAGTAAAGTCAAAGCCATTTGTGGACTACCTAGATCAGCGCTATAACCTTAGAGAGCCGGAAAAACTTCTATCCATGCCTTCAGAGTTCAAGAAGAGCTTTCTAGAGATCTTCCTACTGGCAGAGTCTCACTTTGACAGCGATAGGAACAGGATAACCTTCACACAGAAGGATCAGGACAGTGTCAACCTCATAGCACATCTGCTGCTGGAGTTTGGTATAACACCCTGGATAGCGGATAGAGGAAGAGTATACAGGCTTAAAATCCAGGGTGAAGACATAGAAAACTACCTTGAACAGTTTGAATGGAGAGGAGATAAACCTCAACTAGAAGGGTCTAGCTCTTCCCATAGAGTCACACCGCTGGACTCCAGACTCTTGGAAAGGCTGGTGGAGTACCTCGGGGTAAAGTCAGAAGGCGGTATGTCAGAGCTTCCCTGGTACAACTCCTTTAGAATGTTAAGGGAGCGGAGAGACCGGATGGCCAACCACCACCTAGAAATGTTCCTCAATGATATGGAGGAAAGGCTGGAAAATAGGAAGAAAGATGAGAACGCTATTGCAGACATCCATGAAAAGGCCAGAAAATGTGGGTTGTCTATAACCGATGTGGTGGAAGGCACATCGCTTACAAAACACCGGGTATGGCAGACATACAGCAACGGGACAGTATCCAAGTCGGATAGAGCCAGCGCAAGACATTACATAGAGGAAGAATACAGTAAAAGGATCAAGCAGTGTGAGAAGATCATACAACATCTAAAGACGCTCACAGAGAGCAGCGTGTTCTACGACCGAGTGAAGGAAATAGAATCAGAGGACTACAGCGGAACTGTTATAGGGCTGTCGGTGCCGGGAGAACACAACTACATGGCTGGACTGGGATGCTGCGGTATAAACCATAACACCTTCCCGCTTCCGGAAGCTCAGCGTGACAGGTTCATGATGAAAGTTTTCGTGGACTATCCTTCAAGGCAGGAGGAGCTGGAGATCGTGAAGAGATTTACATCAGAGCTAAACTATGCGCCAGAGCTGGATAAAATTATTTCAAAGCCGTCTCTACTAACCCTACAGGAGTTCGCAAGGAAGGTGCCTATAGCCGAGGATATAAAGAAGAGAGCAGTAGAGATGGCAAGCCTTACAAGGAAGAGGAAGGACCTTGATTTCGGTTCTTCGCCCAGAGGTTCGCTCTCATTAGTGTTGGCGGGTAAAGCACGGGCTCTCCTGAAAGGGAGGAGCTACGTGTCTTCAGAGGATCTTGACAAGATGGCGAAGCCGGTTCTGAGGCACAGGATAGGGGTTTCCTTCGAAGCTGAGAGGAACGGCAAAACTGCAGACGATATAATAGAGGAGATTGTGAATTCGGTATAAATGCTAAAACCGCCGGAAAGGCGGAACATGGAGGGGTTCTTTCTTTGACAATAGAAGTCGACTTTTTAGAGGAGTTGGACAGGTTCAACCTTGCTATGAAGAAGCATTCAATAGAAATAGAGCACGGAGAACAGAAGAGCAATCACATGGGGCAAGGGATGATCTTTGAGGACCACAAGAAGTATGTTCCAGGAGACGATATAAGGAAGATAGACTGGAACGTCTACGCAAGGACCAAAGAATATTTTATCAAGCGTTTCGAGGAGGAAAAAGGCATTACTCTCCACATACTCGTGGACAGGTCCAGCTCAATGGACTACGGTCAGGTTAACAAGTACGAATATGCGGCAAAGCTAGGTCTGGGACTGGCATACATGGCGACACAGACAAATAACAGGTTCAGGATGTCAGTGTTTTCCGAGACAGTTACAGATATCAGCTCCGCGAGGACAGACGCAAATCTGGCCTCTCTTGTAGAAGTGCTGAACGGTCTGAAGAAAACCCCAGAGAGCCTGGTGGACCGGTGCCTTGGAGAATACGAAAAGAGGATCAAGGACAAGTCAGCAGTCATAATAATCTCGGACTTTCTGATGGAGATGGAAGCCATAGAGAGCGGTATAGGGGCGCTATCAGCAGAAGACATAGTGCTTGCGAACGTGTTAGATACCACGGAGCTAAACCCTGATTTTAGAGGTGACATGATACTAAAAGACGCTGAGTCCGACTCAAAGATTAGGACCTTTATATCAAACTGGTCCAAAAACGAATACCTTTCAGAGCTTGAAGAGCATACAGGGAACATAGAGAAACTGGCACATCAGCACGGAGCAAAGTACATGAAGATTTCGACCGGGAATCCTTTCTTTGACACCTTTCTAAGGCTATGGAATGTCTTAAACCAGTAACAGAGATCTACAGCAATGTAATGAGGTACATTACTGCTGTTCCAAGTATAAATGTAGTTATGTGTGACGTAGAGCTGTATAGGTCTCCAGAGTTCTTGATCTTTGGTAGGAGGTCGGAACCTGCTATGTAGACAAAGCCTCCGGCTGCAAAAGGTAGTAAAACACTATTTAGAGAGTTAGAATTAATGCTGAAGAAGAGTACCAGGCCTGCACCTAGAAAGGAAGTTAAAGCGGATACAAAGTTGTAGAAGAGAGCTCTTTTCCGTGTGAATCCTCCGTGTATGAGAACTCCAAAATCTCCTATCTCCTGTGGAAGCTCGTGTAGCATGACCGCTATAGTTGTAGCCAGCCCTATGGAGAAAGAAGCAAGATATGACGCAGCTATGACCACTCCATCAATGAAGTTGTGGACCGCATCCCCTATTAATATCATGTAAGCCTCAGGATCCACGCAGTTATCGCATTCGTCATCGTAGTGGTGGTGATGGTGCCAGTGAATAAAACTCTCCACTACAAATGATATGACAAGGCCGGAAAGAAGGTATACTCCTGTCATGTGTGTCATGCCGTGGATCTCAGCGGTGTGAGGAAGTATGTGTATGAACGTGTCGCCGAAAAGTGCTCCAGCAGAGAAGCTGACAAGGTACAGCACAGACTTCTTGAGGAGAGCCTTCCTGAATGCGAGGGTTAAAATCCCTACAAAGGCAACAAGGCTTACAAGAAAAACAGATCCAAGGATATACAGAGTGTTGGTCATAGTGTAGTTTTTCAACTGCAGGTTTTTTTATATAATTTGTAATTTGGTCCCTGAAACCCAGGTATAACACTGTTATACCATGCAGGATTTGAGTTCTCTTGATCTGGACTTGGATATCTGGCTCTCCAGACCTCTTCCAGTCCTCTTACCACACCCTATTATCGACCCTCTGAATTTCAGGGCCACATATCCTTTTTCAAGATCTTCAAATCCCTGGAGAATCTCTCGGTCAAACACAAGGCTATCAAGTTCTTTCCCTGAAAGTTCAGCTATATTCCTGTCTATCTCACTTCCAAGTATCTGCAGCATGTATGTCGTGGGCTTGAATCCTAGATTTGCCTTCCTGAGCGCTCTTATGCCTGAAGCAGTGAACTCGCCGTTGAGATCCGTATCTCCTGAAACCACCCACAAGCTGCTGCTTCTCTCGTGGACTTTCAAAGAGTTCCAGAAATCTCTATCCACTCCAAACCTTTCCTCAAAGTAGTTCTCAAGCCTCTTTTCTGAACTTTGCAACGAAAACACCTCCGGAATCCAGCTGGTGGGGGTACACCCTTACACATCTTTCCAGTCGTTCACCAATCTCCCCCTTCCATGCAGTAATGCCGTTGGAATGTGGGAAGTCAAATTCGGGTTCTTCCAGTTTACCTCGATCAAGGAAGTTCGAGACCACCTCTTCGTTCTCCTCAGGTGCAAATGTGCAGGTAGAATATACAACAGTTCCTCCGGGTTTGCACAGGTTGAAGGCTTTTTCAAGTAGCTGTTTCTGGAGTTTTTTCAGTCCCTCTATCTTCTCAGCATCTGCGCCCTCTCTCACTTCAGGACTTTCCCGCATGTTTCCCTCAGCAGAGCAGGGTGCATCTACAAGTATTTTATCAAACTCTTTATCCTCTTTCAGGTGTCTGCCATCGTTTTTAACAATCTTCACATTCATGCATCCGGTCCTGTAGACATTGGAGAGGAGAGCCTTTATTCTTCCCTGGCTTACATCGTTTGCGACAACTGATCCTCGGTTATCCATCATTGCAGACATCTGAGTTGTCTTGCTCCCAGGAGCAGCACACATGTCTAGCACGGAGTCTCCGGGCTCCGGATCAAGCGCAAGAGGAGGAATCCCTGAGACCGATTCCTGTACATAGATCTTACCAAGCCAGTGCGCCAGCGTCTTTCCAGGCCTTGAATCAAGCTTTAGAAAGTCCTCATTCCAGTCTCTCTGCTCAAACTCCACTCCCGCTTCTGATAGGAGATCTCTGACCTCATCCACGGAAGCTTTCAAGGTGTTAACTCGCGCATCAAAAGGCTGCGGCTCATCAGCTATCTCCCTGAACTCTTCAAACTCAGGAACTATGTCGCTGTATCTTTCCATCGCCTTCACTTGAATCTTTGAGAAGAAGCTTAAAAATTGGGAGGGTTAGAAACTAGAAAAATTTATAAGAATTCACGTCTACTACAGGGATGAAATGGTACTAGATAACTACGAAGAGATAAGAGAGAAGTTCAAGAATGAGACCGAGTTCAAGGACAGAACAATCTATCTCCCTCCAGGAGTAGAAGATGAGATCGATCTCTGGAATCTAGAATACAGTTCCGGCGGCTCTATAGACTTCTCAATAGAATTCCCTCATTCAAGTATATACAACCGGATCAAAGAAGATATTAGAGATATTAGAAACTCTCTCGCTGAAATAGAAGATTCAAATGACCTGGAAAGAATAAACCAATCTATCGAGGAAGATACAAGCAGATGGAATGACAACTGGAAAGAACTGTACTCTGGCGAAAAAACCGAGATTATCACCACTCACTTGAGATCTTTAAAATCCGCCTATAGGACCTCTAGAGAGGACTGTGGACATGTTGAACCAGACTATTCCTTTAAGTTACCAAATGTCACAGAATTCAGTAAACTCAGTAAAGGGGAAAACAAGAACAGAAGATTAGTTAAACCCTTCAAAGACCTGGAATCAGAAGAGGTAAAGTCAGAAGGTATATGTGTAAAAATAGCTCAAGCCCCCTAACTGAGATTTCTATACCGGACTACTATCTCCAGATAGTGTCCTCCTCTTCCAGACCAACCTTGAAGACCAGGATTCTGAAGACCTGATCGCTATCGTTAAAGACCTCGTGGACATCTCCGGGTTCGCATACAATTACCTCGCCCTCTTCAGGCGCTATCTCTTCTCCGTCGATAACCAGCTTTCCTCCGGACTGTAGAATGTAGAAGACCTCTGTAGTTTTCTCGTGGAAGTGTGGTTTTACATGGTTGCCAGGCGCTACCTCCACTACCTGTAAGAGGTTTCCTTCAGAACCGAGGTCCTCTTCATCAGCAAGGATCTTCTTCCTGTAGTCCTCTCTTTCCTTCCATTCCGAGCTTTTGGGATTTTTCATTGCTCTCCAGCCAGAATTTTGGCTTTCTCAATGTTTTCAGCGTAGCCTTTACTGTCAACAGGAGTCTCAAGTACCAGAGGCTTCTCCCGGATTTTTTCATTGTTTAATACCGCTTTCATGCCTTTATCTCCGATCTCTCCCTCTCCTATGTGTTCGTGTTCATCCTTGTTCGAGTCAAAAGGATGCTTGGAATCGTTCAGATGTATTACAGGAACATTTTCCCATCCTACATGCGCTTCAAAGTCTTCAACCATTTCCTCAACTCCCTGAGCGCTTCTAATGTCATAGCCCGCTGCAAAAGCGTGGCAGGTATCTATGCATACACCTAGCTTATCGTCACCTACTCCACTACCCTTGATCATCTCCTTCAGCTCTTCAGCAGTTCTTCCAAGAGAAGTTCCTGCACCTGCACTGTTCTCAAGCAACAGTTTTACATTGGGAGGTATTTCAGAGGCAATATCGGAAAGCGCGTCTGAAATGTTCTGTATTCCCTGTTCCACTCCAGCTCCGGTATGGCTCCCAGGGTGGAAGACCACATACTCCATCCCAAGCTTTGATGCGCGCTCCAGCTCTCCCTTCAGGGCTTTCTTGGACTTCTTGAGCAGGCCTTCCTTCGGTGTTGCAAGATTTATCAGATAGGCTGAATGGACGGTTATAGGACCTATATTGCGCTCGTCGTACTGCTTGCGGAACTCCTTTACCTCATCCTGATCTAGGTCAGAGAAGCTCCAGCCTCTGGGAGAGTGGACGAACACCTGGCCGCAGTTTCCTCCTATTGCCTCCATGCGCTCAAGAGCCTTGGGAAAACCTCCGCTTACAGATACATGGGCTCCTATCTTTAGCATATTGTATACACCTGGAGAGAAATTAGAGGTACAGGTTTAAAATTCTCCTCCATGGGTGTACGGTTAGAATGAACAGCCCAGGAGTTTCCATGCCGTGCCCCTCAATCTGAAAAAAACTCCCACTTAAAAAGAACCAGTAAAGACATTAACCTATGGAAAAACAGGTAAAACTTATCGTAATTATAGGGCTGGTAGCAGGATTGTTCCTGTCTCTTATAAGCCCAGTGCTACCGGAAACATTCCGACAAACATATCTAGGACTAGGTGCAATGCTTATAGTGGTGTTCTCAGTTATAGCTCTTGCAACATTCATGGAGGAATAACATGCCCATTCCAGAATTTTACACAGAACCGCAGACAGTCCTGTTCCCGCTCCTCTACCTTGGAGCAGGCTATGCCTCGCTGCTTATCGGATCCGTGATAGCCAGAAAGACCGACTACTTCCTCACAGAAATAACCGGTACTGACAAGGTAATACTTACCTTCCTAATAGGCGCCTTCTCCTTAATCAATGTATTCATGCTATTTGGAAGTCCTGTATCCGCTATAACTCTAGAAAACTTCTTCCTGTTCCTTTTTCCCATAATGCTCATAACTATTATAAACAGCGCAGTTATATCGCTGGTGCTTAAAGCCCACAGCCACTACAGAAGCAAAAGCAACATAACCAGCCTATTTTAAGAACCTATTATTCGGCAACATTCATATACTCCTTCTCTATCTCTCTAACCATCTCCTCAACATCCAGGCCTTCCTCAAAGCTTACAAGATCCTCATGGAGTTCTCCGTATTTCACCGATTCAAAGAACTTTCTCAGCTGGAGGTCAAGGGTGTCAGTGCTATCGTACTCCTGCCCGTAGTATTCCGCAGCCCTCTCTGCGATTAATTCTCCTTCCTTGTCCCGTGGATCGCCGTTCTTCAGACCCTTCCTTACCCAGAATGCTTTCTCCTTGCCCTCAGATGTGAAATCGACACCGGTAGTAGCTATTCTATTGAAGTATCCCTCCTCTATATCTCCTTCATAGCCCGATATCCTCAGAGTACGGATCTCCTCTCCAGTGGTCCAGCTGTTACGGATATTCGCTATCGTGCTCTCAGAACTTTGCCAACTTATACCGGTATTGAGCTCTGTCAACATCCAGTAGGTATGCTGATCGCCTTCTCCGATATCAATATCTTCGCAGAACTCTATCCTCTCCTTCTCCTCTTCAGGAAGCGCCCCATACTTCTCAGGATTCAGAACCGCAGGCGATCTCCTGAAGTCAGTCTCTCCAATAGACACCCTATCCGGTTTCTCCCTCATAATAGGATAGATCAGCCCCGCCTGGTGCGGTATTTCCGTCAGGATTCCTTCAACCACAGGATGATCCCTTGGACCGCGGTTCTTGAACCAGTCTATATAAATTCCAGTAACAGCTACATTGTTCTCCTCCAAGTATTCTATAGCATCTAGGTAAGCCGGAGTCTGGTTCATGTTAAGCCCCACCGCTGATATAACGCCGTTATACCCCGCAAGTTCAGCCAGCTCCCGGGAATCCTCCAAATCCCGAGAAAGCGGTTTTTCAGAAAGTACGGCAGATCCGGTCTCAATGAAAGGCTTAAGGTTCTCGATCCTTCTTGGATAGTTCGAGGCGTCAATAGCAATATCTATGTCCTCCTCTGCAACTTCTCCAGCGTCCTCATATACGAAAACTGTTGTATCGCCATGTTCAAAATCCAGTGCTTCCGCCCTCCGAGTCTCAACGGGATCTACGACATGCATAGTGTCTGCATATCCGCTCAGATCAGCTCCGTATCTATCCGGATGAAATCTCTGCAGATAGTATTTCCCCCTATTTCCAAAGCCTATAAGCGCGATATCGTAACCCTCTTCCTCATCCGTCATAATAACTCCGAAGTAGTAAATTTACATATATAAGTGTTGGGGTGGAAAAACTAACGACAAAAGAAGGAGTATATCGATGGCTATCACCTGGTTCATGCTTGCTATATCCGCAGCAGTAGTATATTCTGCATCCGCAATGTTCATAAAAAGAGCTGCAGATGCGCTTGACACCATGAAGACACTGATGTATCTGTTCTTCTTTGGCTCCATATTCTTCGGAATCTATCTCCTTATTACGGGACAGTTCCTTATACCTACATACGCACAGCTTGGAACTGCAGTAGGAGCCGCAGTCCTTTCATTTATGGGTAACTTCTTCCATGTAAAGGCATACACAGAGACTCCAAACATCGGTTTTGTGGATGCGCTCGTGCAGTTTAGGACGGTCTTCGTGACGCTGCTGGCATGGCTGATATTTGGAGGGGAGATAAGTCTCCAAGGAATGGTAGGCATACTTATGGTGCTCGCAGGCGCAGTGATCCTAAGTCAGGAGAAACAGGGTGGTGAGGAGTGAATAAAGACATGGTTCCTGGGCTCTGGTTCTTCCTTGGTCTAGGCGCAGCTCTAAGCTTCTCATTTATGGCGCTAACCATCAACAAAGGTCTTGAAACTCTTACTCCTCCGCAGGTGCTGTTCTACCTTTTCGTCTTCGGAACTCTATTTTACGGCTTGGCAGTTCTCAAGAAAGAGGACACTGGCTCTCCGACCAAGAAAGACACCCTTATACTTGTAGGAGGCGCATTCTGCCTGTTCCTCGGCAATCTTCTTGTAGTGACCGGCTACACAACAGCGCCAAACATAGGCTATGTCGACACTGTAAAGGCAAGCAGAGTCCTCTTTGTAACAGCAGCCGCAACACTATTCTTCAGATCCAGGATCAACCTGAAATCCGGTCTAGGTATAGTTCTCGTGTTTGGAGGCATAGTAGTTCTAAGCCTTGTGTAAAAAAAGGAAAAATAAATACCCTCGCCGTCCAAATACATCATTATGGATCGTAATGTAAAGACCATCTTATTCCACAGCATAATAGCAGGGCTGTTCGCTTTTGCTGTAAGATCGGTACTTGCAGTGCTATCCCCCTATCTTGAAAGTCTAGGAATCTCCGAGACCATTATCAGCCTTGTCTTTGGAATGTTCCCTCTAGGGATGGTGCTGCTCTCTCCAGTTATAGGACATATATCAGACAGAATTGGAAGGAACAAGATCATACTTGCAGGTCTGGCGCTACAATCAGCAGCGCTACTTCTCTACATACTAGACATCCACACAGCATTTCTCTTTATTTCAAGGCTTCTAGAATCAGGGGCCGCAGTATCAGTAGGTCTTATCACTATAGCGAAGATAGAAGACCACATGGACCAAGATACGAGAGGCAAGTATACCGGTATTGGGATGAGCATAAAGTCAGTAGGTAAATCAGGAGGAAGCCTGGCAGGAGGATATATAGCGGACTACTTTGGTCTTATAACGCCTTTTTATGTCGGTCTCAGTCTAACTACCGGACTTTTGATAGTTTTCTCATTTGTACCTAGGAGAGAAGACTACAGCGTCAGCAGAGGAGATTTCAACTTATTCAGAGAGCTTGGAGAATTCCTATCATTTGTAAAACTTCAGGGAATGGCAGTACTGGGCTTCTTCATGCACGCAAAAAACATAACAATCGCAACATTTCTACCACTGTTTATATCAAAAGAACTCGGATTCTCATATTCAGTGGTTGGAAACACGTTGTTCCTACTGGGAGTACTCCACCTGCTACAGTTCGCCTGGGGCTCGCTTATAGATGGAAAGAAAAAGAGCAACTTCGTGGTTGGAGGGGTTCTCACAACTGCAGTAGCTCTACTGATCTTCTCACAGGCACAGACCAGCTACATACTCTACCTGGCAGCGCTTGTGCATTCACTTGGAGCGTCTCTATGGAACACAAGCGCATGGGCTTTCATGTCGGACATAGGAGAGGAGAACGATATTGAAGGAGAAGTAGTAGGGAGCTACATGTCCCTGTCCAAAATCGGAGCGCTTCCCGCCTCTATAGTAAACGGTTTTATAGTAACCTATTTAGGTTATAGCTCACTGTTTGGTCTTTACGCAGGGCTTGTGACTCTTGCAGGAGTAGTAGCTCTGGCTATGTTTGCAAGAAGTAGGGCTTAAGAAACGCACAATATAAAAAATCCCTCCTCCCCGATTTGAACGGGGGCGAAAATCCAAGATTTTCTGGGACTATCAAATCTCCAAAGGAGGAAAAAATCCCTCCTCCCCGATTTGAACGGGGGACAAGTCGCTCTACAGGCGACCGCTCTGCCAGCCTGAGCTAAGGAGGGCTCTGTGAGGTCTACTTTGCTCATAGCCGAAAACCGACAGGTTTTCAACTGAGCTAAGGAGGGAA
>JAXINT010000017.1:0-17922 GCA_034190605.1 Asbonarchaeaceae archaeon (SeqCode)
TAAGGAACCGGGTTATCAAAGTTCTCAAGCATCTTCCTGTCCTCTTCCTCGTCTATAACTCCCAGGTCCTTGTACCATCCTTTTGAACCAAAGTTAGGAGGCATCCGGACGTCTTCCTGGTTTCTGTGCCACTGGAGCTGGCTCTTTATGTAGTTGTCGCGCAGAGGTTCCTTGTTCCTGTCGTTCCAGTCCCATATCTCCTTCTCTACTGCGTCCCAGCTGTATCCTACATGTCTCATGAAGGTGGCGAGGATGAACAGCGCTCTCTTCCTACCGTCTTCAAGACCTTTCAGCAGCTTCTTGATAGGAGGTGGAAAGTATTCCTTTGAGAGGGAGTTCTCAGGTATATCGTAGTCCTCTTCCTTGGTCTTCTTCCCGCTCTCCTCTTCTTTATCCCTCTGAGAGATCCAGTCCAATGCCTGAACAGCTAGATCAGCTGCCTGACCCTCTTCATAACTGTCCATGAACTTCTTTATCTCGTCTATCTCTTCCATCTTGGCGTCCGCCTTCTTGAAGCCCCTGATCTCTCCTATCTCTATAGGCTTTGAGACCAGCCAGCTCTTCTCGTTGACACTGTAAGGCAGCCTGAATAGATGTCTCTTTCCCCAGTCGTTCTCCACGTCCGCTATCTCAAAAGGGCCTTCATCCTCTATCTCTTCCTCCAGCTCTGGCTCTATATCAACAAATTTTTCCGACAGGTCATCCTCTATACGGGACCTGAGATACTTTACAATGGCCTGGGGGAGCTCCGGATATTGTGAGGCTGTTTCCTTCCCTCCTATCTTATCCGGGAACATCTGACTTCTCATCCCTATGTGGAAGCCTCTGTTTCCTGAGAACTTGACGGAGATGTTTTCCTCCTCTATCCCGTGCCTTTTCAACTCCTCTATGAGCCTTATCGCAGCCTCCTTGGCGTATACCAGATCTCTGTCAGCATCGATATCTATAACCAGGTCCCAGCCCTTCCTCAACTTGTCCTGATCCACCTTCTCAAGAAGTAAGGGGTTGCTCCAGAGCTCCACTGAACCGTGGAAGGCTACGGCTCCGTTCTCCACATAGGACCTGAAGTCCTTCTCGTAGTTCACGGAGTCAGGTCTCTTTCCGTATCCCCTGGGATAGGTAGGTGCAAACTCTCGGTACTGTGAGATCCTTACCATCTCCTCAACTATATCGTCTCTGAGGTAGTACTTCCTGATCTCCTCCTTCTTCTCGATGGACAGCTCCATGATATATTATTACCCCTCCAACTCTAATAAATATGCGGAAAGAGAAATGTCTACTATATCTAGCCCTGCGGAAGTCCAGGTATAACTTCCTTGTATCTTATAGCAATCTTTCCAAACGCAACCCCCATTATCCCTCCAACCACAACATCAGAAGGGTAGTGCACACCAAGGACGAGCCTTGTCACAGCCACTAAAACCGCCACCAGGTAGAACCACCACCCACTATCCTCAAGTTTCCAGGATATAACTGCCGCTGCAAGGAATGCAAAAGAGGCATGGCCGGAAGGCATTGAACCAGAGGTTACTGCAGTTGCAGCAGTTCCGGGCCGAGGCCTTGCTATCAGATTCTTGAGAACGTAAACTGTAGCTCCTGTTACCAGGGTTCCCGCAGCCAGTATAACGCTCTTCACCTTTTTACCGAGCACATAGAGAGTTAGTATGTATACAGGCGCCTGAAAGAAAGAGCCTAGAGAGGTAAGCGCTATAATAGCTTCTGATAAACCAGGAGTTTTAAACTGTGTGAAGAACGCTAGTACGGCCTGATCCAGTCCCATTGCCAGAAATACCTTTTTAATCCTCTTCTATCCTTGGCGCAAGTATGAATCCTAGCTGTAGTTTGTCGGGAACTTCAAAGTCCACTCTCATGGGGAACTCATTCCCTAGCTGAAGTTTTACAGTGTCAGAAAGCTTTTCAGCCTTCATTATTTTTTTAAGATAGTCCAGAGAGTACATTGATTCCGCCTTTCCATTGGTCTCCATCTCCATTACTCCCTCACTGTTGCTGTCTATCTTGAACTCCGATCCTGAATTGTTTCCTTCTGCAACTATCTTTAACTCCTTGTCCTCAGCTGTAACAGTTATGGAGTCAGAGATTATCGAGGCGTCCTTTATTCCTTCGGAGAATAGCGAGGACCTGAGATCTGCTCTTGTATTGAAGTCCAATCCCTCTGTCTCCGGAACCTCCTCGTCTATATTCAGCAGTGGAAGTGAGAACTTTCTCTGGGAGCCGTTCTCCATCTTTATCACCAGCTGCGAGTCGTTCAGTTCCAGTGAGAGTATGTCAGAGCTCTTAACTCTTCTAACTATAGAGTACAGCTTCTCCAGGTTTATAGCGATTTCCTCGTCTTCAGCCTGATATTCCTCAAACGCCTGCTTCTCCATCTGGAAGTCGACCATGGCTGCCATTGCAGGATCTGCAGCCTTCAGCCTCAGACCTTTACCGCTGGCCTGAAACTTCCCTTCTGATATAAGGTTTGATATAACCTGCAGGCATTTCTTGAAGTCATTTGTGTCGTCAAGCTTTGCTTTAAACATTTTTTACACCTTTCTAATCCTTTACTCTGTCAACATACCTTTCAACACTTCTGAACTCAATCTCTTTCAGAGATCCTGAACTACTTCTCTAGCCCTGGTGTAGAGCTTGAATTCTTCCTCTTCCAGCGGGCGTAGGAACTCGCCCTGGATCTCAAAGCTCTCAGGTGTCGGTAGCACCCTTCCGAGTACCCTGGCCTTCTGGTTCTCCTGGATCTCTTCGAGGTCGTCCTGATCCACGAAGACTTCCGTGGTCCCTGTACCATCGTCCATCCTTATTGAATCCTGGTCTTTCTCCAGAACTGTGCCTGTAATCCTTACCTTGATGTCCTTGCGCGGATTTATACCCTCGATCCTGCACGGCCTTGCAGGCTCTGTTTTATTCCTTGGCATCTCTGTTCTTTAGTTTGGTTTCCAAAAAGATTTAAACCTTGGCGCGCCCTCAGCCAGAGATCTGGTTCTGGAGATGTTTCCATATCTCTCTTCTTTTGAGAAAACCATACTGTTATTTAAAGCCTGCTATCCTCTTCAATAATGGTGGTAGGGGATGGACAATAATGATTACGGCCTGATGGAAGTTGTAATATTGGCAGTTGCAGGCCTTATAGGGGTGTTCTCGGTAGTTGCAGGTACCGGATTTTTCTCGGTATGGATAGAACAGACGGGCTCGTCTTTTAATAGCCGGTTACTCCTTGGGCTTGGACTCTGGTCTATAGGCGCGGTCATTGCCATTGCTCTGATTTTTTATATCAACAATAAAGAGCAGAGGTGATTCTATGGAGAAGAAGGAAGTTGAGAAGAACATTCTGGATCTAAGACATCAACGAAATCTAAGCTTAAGTAACATCTTCTTTGCTGGAGCTATAACTTTGATTGTTGGAATATGGGGTGTTGGAGATCCGGTCCATGGATTTTGGGTAAGAGTGATGCTTTCAGGAATCATGGCATATACTTTCCTTGTATTAGGTATATTAAAGAGGAACTCAGCTCAGAGCCTTCATAGTAAGATGAGAAAGCTGGTAGAATGATTGATCTCTTTTCTCTCCTAGCTAGGTATTTTTAACTCTGGACCTCCAACTTCCCACTGAGATGAGAGAAGAGGTGGAGCTTGATGGGAGGAAGATAGTTCTGGTAGGAACTGCACATGTCTCCCAGGAATCCGTAAAGGAGGTGGAGGAAGCTATAGAGAAGTATCAGCCCGGGAAAGTAGCCGTTGAGCTGGATGAGAAGAGGCTGAAGGCACTTAGAAACCCGGACGCATGGGAGAACATGGATGTGTTCCATGCCATATCAGAGGGGCAGGGCTATAGGCTACTATTCAAGTTCCTGCTCTCCATATACCAGAGAAAGCTAGGTAAAGAACTGGATATCACGCCAGGTAGGGAGATGCTAGAAGCTGTAGAGGCTGCGGAGGAACGAGAAATAGATACAGCGCTCATAGACCGAGACATAAACATCACGCTAAAGAGGGCCATGGACGGACTAAGTGTGCGGGAGAAAGCATTTATTGCAGTATCGATACTTGAAGGATTCTTCTATGACGAGGAAATAGATGTTGAGGAGCTCAAGGACAGAGACATACTTCACGAGGTTATTTCAGAGTTTGCGGGCAGATTTCCCAGCCTGAAAAAAGCCTTGATAGACGAGAGAGATTCCTACATGGCTGAAAGGATCATGGAAGCTGAGGAGGAGACGGTGTTGGCTGTAGTGGGTGCAGGCCATGTAGAAGGGATAAAGAGAACCCTGGAACAGTCGGAAAAAACTCCTGGACCGGATAAACCCGTGGAAAACAATAGAAAGTTCAGCATCCTAAAAACCGTAAAGTACGGCCTACCCATAGCTATACTGGCTCTATTCCTTTACAGCGCACTATACATAGGTCCTGGAGCTGCTGGAACAATGTTCAAGTACTGGTTCATCATGAATGGGTCGATGGCGGCCCTTGGAGCCCTTATCTCTTTAGCACACCCTCTAACAATCCTTGTATCCTTCATAGCTGCGCCTTTTACTTCCGTGAATCCCGCCCTTCCGGCAGGCCTTGTTGCAGCTTATACCGAGAACTATGTTAGAAGCCCTAGAGTTGAGGATCTTGAAGGTCTTGGAAGAATAGACACATACACTGCCTTATGGCGCAACAGGGCAACCAAGATACTACTTATATTCTTCCTTGTAAACCTCGGAAGCTCTATAGCCACTTTCCTTGGTACAGGAGTTCTAGTGTGGCTGGCAGGAATTTTTAGCTAAAATCTCTCTGGTTAGAAATAGTCCTGTGTAAAGAAAAGAAGCTTTTCTTCGTCTTTCTCCAGAACCTCTATGTAGCTGTCATCGTAGCTTTTTTCAAGTTCGTTCCTAATTCTATCCATGTATTGAATCGCAGTAGCCTCGTTTACATCATATGTCTTCATCAGATCTTCTTCGACATGTCTGTGAAGGGTTGCTCTAAGGTTGTTCTCCTTAGTCAGGTCTGTGATTTTCTTGTATCTTTCTGCGGGTTTTACAGTCTCAGAACTGTCAAGTCCTGTTGTCTCTGGTATTACAAGTAGTGAGCTGGCTTTAAACTGCATTTTGAATATATCGGCTATCGTGTCTGCTCTAGACTGCTCTCTATCTGATACCTTGTATGTGTGTGTCTTTGTGTGTTTTGATACTTCTCTTGATAACTCTTCAAGTTCTTCTTCGTTTCTGTTTTTAACCTCTCCAATCCCTATTCCGTATAGATGGAGATCGTTAGGTTTCCCTAAAGCCTCGTAAAGGAACTTTCCAAGGTTTTTTGCCATAGCCCCCTATTAAAGAATGTTACCTTTAAATAGTTAATCTTCAGTCGTACTCTCTCCAGGTGTGGCTGCACTCGGTACACCTGAAGAACCTTGTCTCGGGCTCATCAGCTGCTCTGGTCTGTTCAGTCCACCAGTAGGCTGTTCCGTTCCCACATTCGCCACATTCCTCGTCTATCTCAGGAAGAGTCTCATCGTCCTTCTCTCCTATAAAACCTCTGTCTTCCTCTTCCTTCTCCTCTGTAATACTTATAATTTCTCCTTCCTGTTTCTCATATTCTATCTCGCAGTTCCTACATTCGAACTCGGTCTTTCCGCCTTCTTTTTTCGGAACTACGATACCGCCACATTCTTCACAAAAACTCATTTTTGATCACTTGTAGTCGTTCTTACTTTCCTCAAAGCATGCTCTTTAGTAAACAGGTCGCATGGTTTTTAAAGCTTTCCCAGACCGGTATGATTCAGTTTCTACACGTATACTCCACTCTGGGATGGTTGTCCGGCATCGTGGCTTTGAGAAAGAGACATGTAGGATATAGCTTTAGATGCCCCACATTTGGAATTACAAACACTGCCTTGCCCAGTATCTGGTCCTGAGTTATATTTTTCTCCACGTTAACCAATCTAGAACCAGGTCCACATCCGTTATCAGCTCTTTTGACTCCTCCAGAATCCACACATACCTTTACCTGGTTATTGTTGCTATCTCCTTTCGTTTCAACGCTTTTACCGCTCTTATCTATAACTCTATGGATTATCGGCATGGGCATGTACTTAGATCGGAATACAAGTATGCTGCCGTCATCTCCTGATTCTAAATCCTCTATTTTGGCATCTTTAACAATTACAAGGTCGCCTCTATAGAACTCTGGCTCCATGGAAGGAGAAACGACTGAAACTATCGGTACCTTGGTGCCGAGAGCAGTTCCAAGTGTCTGATACATTCCAAAGGCTAGCAGTATAGCAACCACGAGAAAGAAAAGGTTAGAACTTAAGAGTTTCTTAAACCCCATGCCTATCTACCTCCGCTAGAACTCCCGGTCTTTACACCTGAAGCTATAAGATGCGCTGCCCTCACGGGCTCAGGAATGCTTGATTCTTCTGTGAAGTTATCCAGAATTGATTCAACCTCTTCCCTATCAGCTCCTGCATACTGGAAGTATATCCTCCCCTGCTCAAGCTCTTTCTCAAAGACCTTTCCCGCGCTCTCCACTGCTTCCATTATTTCGTCTCCGTTATCTCTTTCTCCGGCAGCCCTCTCGATCGTCCTGAAGTCAGGTCTATCTCGGTTCACAGCTATTACAGTATTGCCGATCTCTCTTTTTATCTCTTTGATATCTGCGGTGTTGAAACCTCCAAATGTTATTCCATCCAGAACCACCGCCTTTATGTGATCCTTCTGTTTTGCTTCCTCGACCATCTCAACTATCTTATCCGTAGAGTCCTGGCCGTCAACCTCTATATCCTTTCTAAACACGGCTTCAAGAACATTAACTCCTCTGTATAGACAGCCTATGAGCCAGGTGCTGCTCTCAGAGAAACTGAACGGAGCATCATCTATCCCAAGAACTCTTATCTTCTTCTTGACGATTTCTCACCCGCTAGTTACTGTATCTCAGACTTGAACTCTTCCAGGTCCTGTTTCACGCTTTCTACTGCTTCTTCCAGATCTTCAGCAGGATTATCCGAGCTGTAGACCAGCTTTGGACTTCCTACATAGGGATGGCCCTCCTGGAATCCTGCTTCTGCACCTGTGTTCCACATGTACTTCTTCAGAAGCGCAAGTATCGTCTTCCTGTCCTCACGGGTTTCAACCACGAACTTTCCATCCTTCTCCTCTATATCAAGTTCCATATCTTGGTTCACCTCTTTGAAAAGCAGTAAAGGTCTGTCTTTACCTCCTTACTGGATCTTTCATGAAACTCCATCGTATCCGGGAGCTCAATAACATAGGTCTTAACCAGCTTGACCTCAAATCCCCGGTTTAACCCGAACTCTTTTATAAATTGTCTGGTCTCCCCTGTTTTTTTATCGGAACTATGCAGGAGCGCAAACACCTCTCCAGCAGTTTCAAACCCTTTCTCCAGGAAATCCAAGTTTTTGTCTCTGTTACTTCCCTCCTGCAGACCAAAAGGAGGGTTCATGACCACAAAGTCCCCCTTCTGTTCAACTTCCTCCATGTCTTTCTCTAGAAACCTGACAGGAAGCTTTCCAACTTGATCTTCCACCCTTTCCAGGTTCCCTCTTGCAGTCTCAACTGCTCCATGGTCTTTCTCAATCCCTACAGCTTGGAATCCGAAGAGCGCAAGCCCTATAGTAATCATCCCTGTCCCTGAACCCAGATCCAATGCTTTTTCCTTCCTGCCTTCCTTTCTCTTACTGTCTCTTTCCAGCCGAACTATATTTAGAAAGTCTGCCGCAACCTCTGGAGGAGTGATATACTGCTCCAGCTCCGGATCCGGATCCTCAAAACCTTCAAGCTCTGACAGCAGTATCTTTACCTGACTGGTTCTCATATAACCTATCTCTTAATCCATCCATTATAAACCTTCTTTCAGCCCTGTCTATCCTTTTGCGGAACTCCTGGAAATCTTCCGGAGGCACTATCACGGACTCCACCCCTACATGAATAACAGCATCTATAGTTTTCTGTACAGGCCTCTTTATAACGGCCGATACATTCTCTCTACCTGCCTTCCTTGCAGCTTCCTCAAGCGCCTTTACAGCTGTACCGGAGTCTTTCTCCTGAAGCATCTCCATGTCAAGAATTACATGGCCGGCTCCTCTTTCCAGAACTTCCTCGATCTTCAGCAGGTCGCTGTACCCATCTACAAGGTAGGCTCCTCCGTCAAACCTCTCCTTGACCCTTCTATATATCCTCGAAACCGGTTCTCCTGATCCTACACTCCAGTCATGGTTGCCTCCCGGATGCCTCTGGTTGGTAAGACTTACAGATCCGTCAGATCCCTCTACTACCTGTTCAAGCGTCAATATCCTTGTGCCTGTAAGGCTATCAACCGGTCGAGCTGCTAAGTCGTTCTCTCCTATTTTCTGATCACTTCCTTCATCTATAATGCCTCTGAAACCGTCTACATGGATCTCCCTGCCTTCAAACTCCTCTAGATTTTCTACATCTATCAATGCAGGTTTGCCTCTACTCCGCAGGAACTCCGCGGTCTTTGAACCTATACTTCCCTTCTCCGCGATCAAACCCTTTAATGAATCTATCTCTTCAGCTTCTAGCTTTCCTGACACATCAAGGTCATCTGAAATAGCTATACTTGTTGAAGCTTCCTTGTCGTTAGATTTTATTCGGCTAGCCTCACCAGATATAGTTCCAGAAGATACAGAAGTTCCCTGGGCCAGAGGCTGAGTATCTAAACCACCTGTATGGCTATTTTTTCCTGTTTCAACCTTTTTTGCGGTAATAACCTGCATTTTACCCCCATCTAGAGCTATGCATGCCTTTATGTACCCTCCTGCTATGTTCTCCAGCTCAAGACCTAGATTTGCAAGGTCGGTTATCCGGCTATGGGTAAGTGTCTGTTCGTTTCTCTCATCCGAGGAAAGCCTCTTCTTCTCAAGCTGTCCGGTCCTCGGATTTGTACTTAGCTTCCACCCGGTAAGTCCTTCCCTGTGTTCCTCAAGCCTGCCGCTTGTCTTGTCCACTCGGTACCTCTCCGGAACCACACTTCCCAGGGACAACGGCCTTCCTATTCCGTGTACTGCCTCAATTATTATTTCCTCCTCGGTGGTTGACGGATCTGCAGTTAGCACTATAGCGGAATGGTCTGCATCAACCATCCTCTGCACCAGTACGGCAGAATCCAGCTTTTTACCCTCCTCCAGAGCTGTCTTTATCGCTTCGGGACTGTACACATTAGCCCATGCATCTTTTACACTCTCTACAAGTCTGGACTTCCCATGGATATTAAGATCTGCAGTGTTAAGGTCGCTTATATCCTCTATCCTGGACTGCCTTACAGCAACAAACTCGAGCTCTCTCTGACCTCCTATAAGCTCTGCCGCCTGATCAGGCGCATTCCTAACCTTCTTTGAAAGACTTATATCTGAATATGCCTGCTTTATATCATCCTCTAACTGTTCAGGTAGTTCTCCGCTCTTTATCATCGACTGAATCCTTTCAGAAGCCCTCTTCATGCTGTCCATGTCATCCTTGTCCGCCTGATCAAGATGTTTCTCTATCCGATCCTCAATTCCGTTGTACTCGATGAACTGCCTCCAGGCGCTTAAAGTCACTGCAAAACCTTTTGGAACCTCCATGCCCTTCTTCTGAAGCTCGGCCAGCGCCGCAGCCTTCTTACCTATCTCATCCTTCTCTCCCCCTCCAGCCTCCTCAAGCCATCTGATCATGGTAATACAGATATGAGTCTAGAAAGGTTAAATCATTTGTGGCGCTTTTGGTTTCCACCACCCCAAGCTTTATATATACAATGTCAACATAGTATACTGAAATGGTTGCTGTTTCCGCAAGGGTGTCAGAGAAACTTGAAGAAGACCTGGAGGCTTACATGGATGAGGAGAAGCTGGATAAAAGCGTTGCAGTCCGTAAACTTATTTATGTGGGTTTGAAAGACTGGAAGATTGGGAAGGCGGTGGAACTATTAAGGAGAGGGAAGGTTTCTCTTTCAAAGGCCGCCGAGATAGCTGAGATGAATATATGGGAGTTTTCAGAAGAGATTCGGGATAGAAAAATTACATGGATCAAAGGTGAAGATCTCGAAAAAGACCTGGAGGCGCTTTGAATGCTGGTTTTTGATGCTAGCCCCTTGATGTACTTAGCGAAAGCAGATATTCTTGAGCATGTGGGAGAACTGGAGGAAGAAATACTTGTTCCCGAGAAGGTGTACAAGGAAGTGGTTATACAAGGAAAGGAGGAGGGATATGCAGATGCTTACCGTATAGAAGATTTTTTGGATAATTCTGGAGGCAAGATGACTGATTCTAGGAATAACGAAATATTTGACGAGCTTAAAAACAATCCAAATCTAAGTAAAGCCGATGTGGAGGTTTTAGCCATAGCTGAAGAGCGTTCGGCCATTGCGGTCGTAGACGAGGACTATGCACGAGGAATTGCGGATGTCGAAGGAATAAGCAACCACGGCAGTGTGTATGTAGTTCTCCTGCTTGTGAAGAGAGATATTATCTCGGCAGAAAAGGCGCAAGAGGCTATTGACAGCATGGTAGAACACGGCTGGTACTGCTCTACCGACCTGTATGCAAAGGTGAGATCTAAACTGGATGAGCTGGCCGGCGATTAGCCGCTGGATGTGGCGCTAGAAAATATGGAGGCTGAGTTAGAGGATGCAGAGGCTGAGATAGACGTTGAAGAGCTTCGACAATACTTTTCATCAGAGCTTAGTAGAATGATGGGAACAATGGTGCGCAGGAAACCTGATAATCGACTTGTCGCTACAGTAAATGAACCTGCAGACAATTACAGTTTCTTCTAAATAAAGCGTATTTTTAGCTCACTCCCTGACCTTGACCCTGAACTTGGTAGGAATCTTCATACCTGCTCGTTCCGCCGCTTTCTTCGCAATATCCACGTTATCCTCATCCGTCTTGATCTCTATGATAGCCTGTTCCTTGTCAACTATTGCAGCGCGGCCGATGGGCCTTCCAAACGGCTTCCGCATACCCTCGTAATACCGGTCTGCCTGCGCAACTCCGGCAAGAGGATGGTGCCTTAAAACATGGTGAGGATAAGGCTTGATCTTGAGATGGTAGTCCTCAAGTGTCAGGTTCCTCTTCATGTATGAGTTAGCAGCCACTCTAGAGGACTCTAGCGCATTACTTCTTATGCAACACTCGTCCTCAACGGTCAAAACAACCTTCTTATCGAAATCCTTGCCCTTTGAGCCGTTCTCAAAGATCGTGATCTTCGGAGCGGGCGCCCCCTTGATATAGCTACCGCTCTCCTCTGTCCTTGAGACTCTTGTATAGGGCTGTCCCGGTACATCTCGATAGATTCTTCCTGGTCTAAGCGACATTGCTAAACCTCATGTTGGGGCTAAACTTTTTAAAACTGTGCGGTTTTTCGCAGAATATCTGGACTACAGTACTACCTTGCAACCTTCTGGAACAGCCTAAAGGTGTTTTCTGTCTCCTGGTAGCCTGAACCTCCTGACATCCCAGTAAAGATTCCCATACCTGGGAAAGCCTTCATAAGTCCCAGATAGCTCGTGACCTCTTCCTCCTGCTCCTTCCAGTAAGGTCTCAACTTCTTCTTCAAGCCCTTGAGAGATTCCTTGTGGTTACCTGCTCCACAGGTGTTGCCCACTCCAACAATCATGACCGTTCCATCAGTGTTCCTGACCTCGTCCTTCAGGTTGTTTATGACCTCCTCCTGGGCGTCCCAAATTTTCTTGTGCATCGGCCTTGACGCTTCTGGACCGCTCTGTTTAACTATATAACCATGAAGAGGGACGTCATTTTCTGTAGCAACTTCCTCTATCTTTCCTTTCTCAACTCCAGGCCCTCCCATCAACACTCCGGAACCGTCTACAACCGTTCCTGTCTCCTCTCCCTCGTACCTCATTCCTGCGTCAACTGTAAGTATCTTTGCAACCTCCTCTTCTTCCACGAGCTTCTCAACAGCATTTCCGTACTTACCCAGCCTTGAACCCGGGCCTTTACTCTTCACCACGATACATTCTCCTCCATCTATCTCTTCCTTCGAATAAACTATGTCCTCTGCTATCTCCTCTCCTTCGCTCTCCATCATCCTGGCACTTATCATTGGCCCGATAGTGTCGCCTATAGGTACTTCGTTGACAAAAGCCTCTGTTGCATCCTTCTGTGATTCGGAAAGTTCCTTGTAGACCGGTAGCATCATCTGTATCATGCCTCCCAACTGGTAGTTCTTTGTCTCCTCTATAAGCTTCTTGAAGTGCCTCATGACCACAAAGATCTGGTGGGCTCCGTAGACGCCCTTGAAAGCCATTGCGTTGTTAGCCCGCTCCTCCGAACCTGACTCTGGCTTTATAGACCTTACAAACTCCTTTATCTTGTCGTCAGAGCTGTCAAGGACGTGTTCCATCTTCTCAAACATGCCTGAAGGATCAAGGTTGGAAGGAGGAGATACTACCATGTTCTTCATGGAATCTACAGCATCCTTCACCTTTGAAGGAGATACATCTGTAGCCTCCTCGAGGAAGGTCATCTCCGCCTCCTGCGCATTTATCTCAAGCTGGTCCATAGCTGACTTCAGCTTGTACATTATCTGGAACAGGATTATCTTTGGAAAGAGCAGGAAGAAAACACCTAGCATTACAAATGAGAGAACTATCTGCAGTATGCTGCTGTCTCCTCCCAGAACTCCAAATACTATTTTTTCTCACCTAGTTTCTGGTTCACTTTCTTGAGCGTGCCTATAAGCGTGTTTGCCTCGCGCCTGTCCAGGAACGACCTGCCTACAAAGTTCCTTAAAACCCTTGAACTCCTTTCCTGTTCCTCGGGATCCAGGCCAAGGAGTTCTACTGTATCCTTAAATATGTTTTCCAGCACCTTTTTCTGGCTCCTGTCCGAAGCCTTCCTATCCTTGTTTTCTCCTCGTTCTTTAAAAAGCTGGTAGAAGATCACGGCTGCTGCATGGGTTATGTTCATCACGGGGTATTCCTCCGAGGTGGGAACCTTTGCGACAAGGTCGCACCTCTCAAGCTCCTGGTTTGAAAGACCCTTGGACTCCCGTCCCAGAACTATACCTATATCTCCTTCGACTTCTGAAGCGCGTTCAGCCACTTCTTCGGGAGTTATCGACTTCCTCACCGGATTTGAGCTGGAAGCCTCTATACCGGTGGTTCCTACTGCAAAGTCCACTGTATCTAGAGCGCCTTCCATCGATTCGAATATCCGCGCATTATCTATTATCTCCTGCGCATGTACCGCTCGGTTCCTGGCTTCCTCCCCGATCTGGAACTGGGGATTAACCAGCACAAGCTCCTCTATCTCGAAGTTGGCCATTGTCCTTGCCAGGAATCCGAGGTTTCCCTCGATCTCCGGCTCCACGACTATGCAGTTGTAGCTTGGCATCTCCTACCGGTCTGAGGAAGGGACTTTTTTATAATATGAGTGCAAACCTATAGGTATGGGTCTGAACTACAAGGTCGTGGCCGCGGTCTTTGTAACTCTCTTAGCAGTGGCTATGGGTATAAAGGAACCGGGTACAGGAGTTGGATCTCTGGATATATCTGTACCTGACAGCATCAGTGGCTTGTTTGGGAAGGGTCATATATCTCTTTCCCCTGGATCAGGCAAGTCCAACACCAGTCTAGAGGCTTCTTTCAGCGCGGAAAAGGAGTTGGATAGTATCGGAATGAGTGAGAGCGCGGAAGAGGTCAGGCTACAGGGAAGGAGCGCCTATATAAAGATGTCGGGTCTTGAATCAGAAGTGGATTCTATTGACATGTCTCTCACCAACTTCACTGGCAGCCTGGAATTTGGGGATAACATGACTCTGGAGGGAGAGGCCAGCTCCATGCAGTTCAACTCCCTACCTTTCAACGCTCCTGAATCCACTGATGTAAAAGTAGGGGTTAAAGACCCTGAGCTAATAGCTATTGAAGGGCTTGAACCTGTGAACATGGAGTTTGAAAGCGTTTCCGGAAGTTTTTCTTCCGGTGGCACCACTATAACACTTGAAGACAAGCCTGCGTTTATAAGGAATTTCAAGGGAGAGTTCGCCAGGAACTACACCTCTGGAATGTACAGCCTAAGAGGCACTGTGTTCAACGCCGTCTTTGGAGAAGGAAAGGCAAGAACCAGTATAGGTGCTGGCATGCCCAAGAGATAGAAAGAACTCAGTCGTCCTTTAACTCGCTCAGGATCACTTCTTTCTCGTCCTTGTCTTTTTTCTTTCCCTTGCCTCCTCTGAAGGGTTTTGATATCAGCAGGAAGATCTTCTTCAGAGTTCTCCATACAAAGGACACTACAGAGCTGATAAAGCTTATTGACGAGTAAAGGATGTATAGGCCTGTACCCAGAGCTATAAACGTAAGAACTCTAGATAGAGTTACTTGAGGGCCTATACCTATCATGTCCAGGACTATAATAAAGGCTCCGGACAGAACTGCTATGAGGCCGGTCTCTATCACAGTCTGCATCAGCTTGTAGCCCGTTATAAACAGAGCTATCAGCAGAAATATAAGGGCCAGGTTCTGCAGTGTTGCCAGTTCTGATACTATCTCCTCGAAGACCATTGTATCTCTTCACAAATGCTTTTGTACTGGAGGGTTTTAAGCATTTCTTCCGTTTCCCGCCTTACGTTCTTAAGACTCGTAAACCGGGATGAGACTACCGGCGAAACCTTTTTATACCCTCCGTATAAATGGCTGTTTTAGAGGTTTTGGAAGGGTTTCCAGCCCTGCCTTGATCGTAATATAATTTCTCGAACTCCTGATATTGGCAGGCAGTTAGCGCATAGACTTCCTGCCTTTTAAAAGATTCCATGGCCTTAAGAGGTCAAACCGCGGAAGCTTGGTTCCCTTTAAATAGGAGGGGGAGGTGAACAGGCAAATGTGTTTCGAATGCCAGAAGTTTGAGAAAGAGATGGAGGCCAGAGATGAACTCAGGCCTGCTCCGAAGTCCATAAAGCTTTCTTCGGATGCCAGGACCAGAAGAATCTCGGGCTGACAGCTCCAGGAGCTGTTGAAGGCTTGAGATCCAACTAGGGGGAACTGTGTCCCTCATTTTTCCTTTCTTTTCTCTTATCACCCTTTCAGGCCTTCAACCCAGTTCTTCCAGGATACCGAGAAGTTCCTGAGCGCGTTTCCAAACTTTTTCGAGAGCTGCAAGGTTCCCTCAAACTTCTTCCAGTTAACCATTCCCATCGGGACCAGGTGCTCTCTCAAAAGCTTGTAGACCGTGTGGCGGTTGTGTCCTCGCTCCTGTAACTTGCTTACTATCGAAGAAGTCTCTATCTCCTTTCCAGGCCCCAGGTTCTCTGTTTCTTCCTTGAATATCTCAAGTATATCGCGCGTTATCTGCCTGTATTTCTCCTGTGTTGGGAAGACCTGGTCCAGCATCTTCTCCAGGTTCATCTTGGTGGAGCAGTCGTTGTATTTCAGGCGCATGTACAGTTTTTTTACTCTCTTCACTTATAAAGTTGACTGTTTAGTTAACAACTGATTTTAAATCTCTCCGGTACACTTTCTGTTTACATGTCCGAGATAGGAACCCTGATATTTGACCTGGGAAACGTGGTGATAGGGCACGATGACGAATTCCTGACTCGGAGAATTGTCGAGAGATCTCCTGCTTCTACCGAAAAGGTTAACAAGGCTTGGAGACAGCTGAGGAACAGATTCCAGAGAGGAGAGATGGCTCCAAGAGAGTTCTTTGAGAAGTTCTCTAGAGTTTTAGGAGGTTTTGAAGGAAACTATGAGGGGTTTAAACAGGTGCTTTCCTCTCATTTTTCAAGAAAAAGGGAGATGGAGGCTTTTGTAAGGAAAGTAAGTGATAGCGGCTATAAAATTGCGCTTTTGTCCAATACCAATGCCATACATTACGAGTTTATCGAAGACAACTTTCCCGTAGTTGAGCTTTTCGATCCGGTGATCCTATCCTTCCGTGTAGGCGCAAGAAAGCCTGAGAAGGAGATATTCAAAGCTGCGCTTGAAAGAATTTCTGCAGAACCGGAGGAATGCGTGTTTATAGATGATAGGGAGGAGAACGCCAGAGCTGCTGAGAGAGCAGGTATCAGAGGAATACATTTTAGAGGTAAAGAAAGCCTTTTAAGAGAACTTGAGGAACTAGGAATAGAGTTTTAACTCCTGAAACTCCTGTCAAACAGTTCTTCAAGACATCCCTGGATCTTGCCGTTTGACGCAACCATCTCTTCCAGTCCTCCGACAACTGAGTTCTTCCATCGCACCTTTCCACCAGCTTCTTTCACTATCAAGGCGCCTGCCGCAAAGTCCCACTTGTGAAGCGCTGCAGCCACATAACCGTCAAGCCTTCCTGCAGCCAGCTGGCATAGGTCCAGGGCAGCGCTCCCAGGCTTTCTGAAAGATGCTCCAACGTCCCACATCTCTTTCAGAAAGTTGGCGGCAGGATCTCTCAAATTCTCTTCCCAGGTGGATAGGATAGTGATGACAAGGGAATCCGGAAGGTCTGAAGTGCTGGAGACCTCTATACTATTATCATTGAGGTATGCGCCACTTCCCTTTACAGCGTGGAACATCTCGTCAAGCTCCGGGGCATGTATGACACCTAGCTCTATTTCTCCATCTATTTTCAGCGCTATGGACACACAGTAATAATTCAATCCGTGAGCATAGTTGTTGGTGCCGTCTATAGGATCTATAACCCAGATCCGTTTCTCTCCTTCTGGCTCCAGGCCTTCCTCTTCTGCAAGAAACCCGTCTTCAGGAAACTTGGAGCTTATTATTTCCACGATCTTTTCCTGGCAGTCAATGTCGGCTTCCGTAACCACAAAGTCGTGTTCTCCCTTGCTCCAGGAATCTGCGCCTTTCTTCCGGTATTCTCGCGCTATCCTTCCAGCCTCCCTGGCCGCCTTCTTGGCGGTCTTGAGTTCCTTCTGTAGTTTCATTATCTCTCTCTTTGATCCGGATACATAAGTTCTTTAACCAGTGTCTGAAACTTCTGCGCTCTTTCGATTGAAGTATCTGCCTTTCTCTTTTCCGCCTGCTTTCCCATCTCATAGGTGAACTCGTGTCGCTTGTTGCGCTCGTATTTGACCTCCTCAACATGTTCGCGAGCCTCCTCTTCTGCTGTCTGTAGAATTTCTGAGGCTTCCTTTCCGGCTTCCCTGTATTGTTCAAGTATGTGTTTTGTAAGCTTCTGATCGTTGTCAAGGAAGTAGTACACTAGCGCATGGTAGGTGTGGGAATGGATGCTGTGGCGAGTCTTGAGCCTATGGCCGTAATGCGCAAGCAGTGCTGTGGCGTTGTAGAACATTGAATAGTAGGCGGAGTTGACAGCCCATAGATATCCGTTATAGTCTCCAGGAAGCTCAAGAAGGTTCTTTCCCTCCTCACTGTCTGAAAGCTTGAACAGGGCTCTTGCGGTATGGAGAGACTGTTCAGCTTTTCCTACAAAGAACCTCTTAAAACGTCTACTCGCACCCCCTACTTGGTCTTTCTGTATAAGCCGCTGCATGTGTTTCCGCGAGTTTTCGATGTCCTGATCGGTTATCATGCTATCAGATCTCCTACGACCTTGTAGTAGTTCTCTGCTCCATAGAGGAGGATATGGTTGCGGACAGCTTCCTTGACCACGTTTATTTCATCTGTCCTGCTATTGAGTGCTTCACGCATTTCCTCTTCTCTAAGGAAAACCGGATGGAGAGGATACTCAAGCGGTTCTAGCCGGGCTTTTATCCGGTTTTCCAGCTTCTGTCCCTCTGACTCTTGTGGCAGTATGAACATCAGGTCTATGTCGCTTCCGTCTTTTTCCTCGCCTTTTGCATAGCTCCCAAATACCAGGGCTGTGAAAAAGGCGCTTTCCACCTTTTTTAGCTGTTCTTTTATCACCTGCACGGATCTATGCCGATCCTCCAGTTTTTCTGTGCGCAGGCTTTCTATATACAAAAATAGAGGCCAGTTTTTAGAGGTTCTGGGGCTGCACCA
>JAXINT010000032.1:0-17653 GCA_034190605.1 Asbonarchaeaceae archaeon (SeqCode)
TAGCTTTGCTAACCGGCTATTGCGTTCACTCAGCGTAACGAGTGCGCCACACTGCATTCTTAAAAAAACCACGCGATCTAGTGTCAGGCCAGGAGTCGGTTAGCTTTGCTAACCGGCTATTGCGTTCACTCAGCGTAACGAGTGCGCCACACTGCGTTCCCGCAAGGGAACGACAGTTCCAAGCAGCGGACAGTTTGTCCGATGCGCCGGCCGGGAGTTGAACCCGGGCTGCCAGCAATCTCCTCATAATGAATGAAACCATCTTCCGCGCAGCGGCGGAGGGTTCCTTAGAACCCGACTGTATTGCCAACTCGAGGAAATCCTAGCGGATTTCACTCGACCTTTCACCTTCCTACGGAAGAGTGAAAGAGGAAGATTCACTTTGAATCTTCCGAAGTGAAACTGCTTTCCGGCAGTTTCCGCGACTGCTACGGCAGTTGGGAGGCTGGAGTCTTACCACTTGACCACCGGCGCACCACATTTAATATAGGCCCCTTTTATAGGCCCCTTTTCCTCAAAGATATTTAAGAACCTGCATTCCAAGCCACGGCGAGATAAAAACCCGAACATTTAAATGATCAATTGATCAATTAAGTGATCAGAGGTTGATCATGAGCTACTTCGGAGAGGTGCTGGTATCCCGGAAGAAGCTGGAGGTTCTGGAGAAACTTGTAGAGAACCCTGACTATGAATATAGCATAAGGGAACTATCGGAACAATGCAAAGCTTCTTTTGGGACCGTAAGAAAGTTTATAAATGAACTAGAAGATGAAGAAGTTGTTAAAATCAAGAAAAAAACTGGAACCTACCTCATATCATATAATCAAGATAACAGGTACCACGAAATGATTTTAGAACTATTAAGGTCACGAATTGAGGAACTGGAAAATACAGCCAGGGAAGTTGCGAAAAATCTTTCAAGTCTAGAGGCTGTACGGTCAGTTATACTGTTCGGGTCGGTTGCGAAAGGAACAGCAGAAAAAGACTCTGATATAGATGTTTTGGTGCTCGTAAATCAGGAAGAAGTTTCGGAGAGTATAGCAAAGAAAATACGGGAAATAAGCTCAGAGATGGAAGGAAACATCAGTCAAGGAATATCTCCCCTTACAATGAGTTTTAATAAGTTTGTAGATAACCTCAAAGACAAAGAAAGGTTTGAGGTTGAGGTCAAAAATACCGGGATAATACTTGAAGGTGAAACACCATGGAAGAGTTAGAAGAAGCAAAGAGATATATAGAGCTTGCAGGCGAAAGCCTGGATAAGGGCGAACCCTTTAATCCTGCGATAACAAACTGCATAATGGCAATAATAAAAACAACCGATGCAGTACACTTGAGATACAAAAATCGAATACTTAAAGACCATTCAAAGACTGCTAAAGAGTTCCAGAAGCTCTATGAAGAAGGGCTAATACCAACAGATTTCAAAGGCAACATAGACAGCATACGGAAATGGGTGGGAGAAGAAAAAAGTAGGGCACAATATAAAGGAGCGGATTACTCTAAAAGCGATGCGAGAAAAGCACATAAAGCGGCAAAAAGGCTTTATAAGAAGACTAAAAACCATCTTAAGTGACTATAAAAAAATTTTCAGAAGTAAATAAAGGAGGTAACAATGACCTACAAGGACAAGTCCGTGACCGAGAATCCTAAGAACGAGGAGAAGTTCAAGTCAGTGCTAGGCGACATCATGGTGGACGAACATGGGATTGAAAGAGAGGAATATAAGGGAGAGGAGCACTGGAACAAGATAGAGGCGCACATGGAGGCAAAAGAGCTTTTCAAAGGCTTCCTTCCCTGGGAACACGTAGATAAGATCACAAAGGTAGACGAGCATCTGGAGTATCCTCATGTGGACATACACCTAGATAAAGCTGAAGAAGAGGATGACTGGGAGGAAAAGAAGGTTCAGATATTTTTCAAGAAGGATTCTCCAAGAGGGTATGATGAGATTGACAAGTTTCTGGCGCATATAAAGCGTGCATGGAACGCGTACCTTCAGAAACATACTCCTACCACCCTGAAATACAGCTACGACCACGATACGCATGTACTGGAGCCGGAGGATGATGTTCAGAGAGGTAAGGGACAGAGCCAGGATGAGAAAAGCGATGCTGAGGATGAAGACGAGGACAAAGAGGAGTCAGGAGAAGACAGAAATGAGGATGAGGTTGAAGAGGATACAGCTGAAGAAGAGTCGGAAGAAGCAGAGAAACAGAAGAAAGAGGGAGAGGGAGGATACAGCAACATGGTGGACAACATTTTGGAGAAGATCGGATGATAGATCACCAGAAATCTTTTAAATCTTTACAATCCTTACAATAGATATGGCGCAAGCAACAAAGAGAATACCCGTAACCCAAAAGACATGGAAAGAACTTGGAAAGCAGAAAGAACCCGGTCAGACCTGGGATCGGCTTCTGAGAGAACTCTGGCTTAAAGCCAAAAAAGTGCGCTTGGCAGAAAACATCAGAAAAGCCAAGAAGGGAGAACTGGAGATGACACCGCTCAATGAGCTATGATATCTTATTAGGTCCTGACGCACACAGTTATCTACAGAATCTTGATTCCAAGAGCGAGCGAATAGTAAAGAAAAACCTGAAGAAGTTAGAAAATGGCCCTTATCCTCGTCCGGATAGCGGGCCTGGTGACGCCGAGAAGGTAACTGTGGATGGAGAGAAAATCTTTCGGCTACATATTGGTAGATCTCATACTGCTTTCTATCATATAAACGAGGGAGACAACGCCGTTCAGATAGTTGATATTATGGACATAAACACAGCCCACAAGATGTATGATTAACACATTCTTACAGTGCCAAAGACACCCATTAATTTAAAATACTTGGCCTGCAAATAGGGAGGTAGAGGCGGAAGAGATGGGAATACTACAAGACATCGCGGAAACTGTATTTGGAAGTTCGGAAGGAGATCTGGACATTCAAGACCTTACTCTGCAACAGCTGAACGAGGAAAAGGCAAATATCAAGGCCTCTGTAAAGCTGAAGCGAGACAGGCACCAGGATCTTTCTAGGCAGAGAGAGAAACTGTTTGAGAAAATAGTGGATACGGACGATGACCTTCTAAAGAGAGAGCTTGCGCAAGAGATATCTGCAAAAGAAGATGAGATGGCAATAATACATAATGAACACACCCAGCTTATGGATGCCTTGAGAGTTGTGGACGGTCTGATTTCTATAAAGAGGAAGGAGAAGATGCTGGAGAGAGAAGGACTTATCAACCAGATCAGGGAGATGAACAAGGAGGATATAGTTGAGAAGCTAAGAAGAGCGGATGTGAGAGAGATGATAAGGGAAGAAAAGTGGGGTAAGCTCAACTCACTTCTCAAGGGACAGCTGTCTCCAAAGGAAAGAGCCAACGAGAGAGTGGACGAAATTATACAGCAGGCGGAAGAGGTAAAACATCTGGAAGACGAACTTGGAACAAAGGAAGCAATACAACAGGCGATGGAAGAGAGAGACAAGAAAAGAACAGAAGAGGACATGATGGCCTGACAGAGATATTCTTCCATGATACTTCAACAGCGATGAACAGCATGTCGCCTGGCATATGGCTGGAGGTGAACTGCCTTGTATGAAAAAAAGCTACGCCAGTTCTTCAAGAAGAACAAAAAAAAGGCAAAGAAAGCGCTTGATCAGGGTGACAAGTCAGCAGCAGCCTCCTACTATGAGAACTGCGCGGACATTCTAGACGAAGAGGCTAAGAACAAGAGGGGTAGGGCGAGAAAAGAAAAGGAAAAGCTAGCAGATAAATACAGGGAAATATCAGCAAATCTTGCAGGAAGATCTAGTTCTTTAAAGGATAAATACAAGGTAAAGACAGAAGAGGGAGGTAGGGAAGAGGAAACCGACTTCTCTGACTACGTGGAGCGATTCATACAGGAGACAGATGTATCCTGGGAGGATGTCGCAGGTCTGGAGAAGACAAAGAAAGATATAAAGGAGTCTTTTGCGCTTTCTGCGATAGAAAACAAGCCCGAAGCCGTAGAATCTCTACATACAATCCTCATGTACGGGCCTCCGGGTACTGGAAAGACACTTTTGGCCTCAGCTATAGCTGGTAGTCACGACTATCCTTTCTTTAATGTGCAGCTCAGCCACGCGTTATCAAAGTACTATGGCGAGTCAGGAAAGATAATCTCAGAGATCTTCAGGGCAGCAAGAGAGAAAGCGCCTTCTATACTTTTCATGGACGAACTTGATTCAATAGCTCTATCAAGGTCGGGAGACATGGATGAATCAACCAGGCGGGTGCTATCAACGCTTCTTACAGAAATAAGCGGTTTTGACTCGAAGAACCAGGACATAATGTTTATCTCGGCTACAAACGCGCCATGGGATATAGATCCGGCCATACTTTCAAGGATAGAGCGGATTATCTATGTACCTCTGCCAGATATTACAACTGCAAAGAAGATCATACAGCTCAATACAGGTGAAGAAGGTATAGAACTGGGCTGTGATATACAGAAGATAGCGCAGAGATGCGTGGACAACTACTACTCAGGCAGAGAGATCAAGAACCTGGCTAAAGAAGCGGTCAGGAACATGGTGAATCAGAAGAATCCGAAACTGGAGCAGCTTGCAACCAAGGACCCTGCAGAACTCAAGAATTACCAGCTTAAGCTTAGACCTCTTACAGAAGAGGACTTTGACACTGCTTTCGACGAGATCGACCCCAAGACAGATCAGAGACTTCTTGACAGGTACAAGGAATGGGGTAATGAGTTTGGCAGTTGATATTTTTTGGCGGTTCTATACCTCAACTACTTAAAAGTTTTACAAGATCTATTCCTAAGCAATGAACAACTACTCAGAAGACTCAGAAAACAGAGAGATTCCTCCCCTTCCTGAAAACTACCAGTCTAATCTTGACAACAAAGTTCACATTGTGGACCTATACCTTAGAAGTATTGATCTGCCGAAAAGGTTTGAAACAGAAAGGAACTATCAAACTCCTGAGGGGGAATTTACAGAGTCGCAAAAGATCGGTATATTCATTAAAGACCAAAAAACCGACCGAGAAATTGCTGTAGAAGAACACCGTAATGACAAAGTTGGCACAGATTCCCGTCTCTCTGTCAGGGAATATATGCCTAATGGGTATCCAAGAGAAGTGCATGAATCTTACTCTCCTAAAGAGGTAGCAAGAGCAGTAATAGGTAGCATAGAAGGAGCTACAATCCCGGAGATGCTGGAAGAATAATTCTTCCTAAATAACCTCCAGATTCTGGATGCTCTCAAGATCCTTGATTCTCTTCTCAGCAGGAAGACCAGCGCGATACAGGTTCCAGAAAACCTTTTCGGTCCAGCTAACCCATCCGGGGTCAAAGACCTCGTAGAATACAAAAGTATCATCTTCCTCATCGTTCTCAGACGACTTGATCTCCTTGAAACGAGCAAGCTTATCGTCAACAACAAAGGCTCTCAAAGGATGTTCCTGATGTCTTATAGACAGTGCATCATGGCCAACTCGCTTGTTTACATCCAGAAGTTTCTTGGCGTTCTTCAGGCTGGCAACATCTACTCTTCCAAGGAATCTTATGGACACTCCGCGGTCTCCGAGTTCTGAAAATAGGTCGAGGAAGGACTTGCCGTCCTGTTGTATGTTTGCCCAGGAGAGATCTCCAGAGAAAACAAGGACCTTGTCCTCTGCTTTTTCAAGCGCTCCCTTGAGATCCTGCTTTAAATCCGGATCTTCGCTTCCCTGTCTCTCGAGAAATGCGCTTCTATCCTCCTGGTCCACGCATTGATAGATATCGAACGGTGAGAAGTCGTCCTTGGTTCTTCCGCTTTCAATCTTATTGTAGAGGAACTCCTTGAATCTTGAAGTATTTACAGACTCGGTGTAGTTCCAGTATACAATTTTTAGAGCGCCACGGGTGCCCTTTCTGAATGTCTTGTAGGAGATGGTTCCCTCCTGATCAGCTATCTTCTTTACATACCGGTCAGCTGTGCGCCAGCTCTTACCCACCTTGTCAGCTATCTCCTGTATATTTCTTGGCTGCTCCTTTACAAAGTTCTCGATCTTCTTCCTGTCCTCCTTGGTTAGGACCATGTAACCTTGTTTTGGTCGGAGGTTTAAAAATACAACTATAGGGACAGGTTCTGTCAATTGAACCGGAGAATATACTATCGTTGGGACAAAATTTAATCGAACGTTGAAATATCTACCTTTTTCCAAATCAGTCTGTCTATGGAAACTTAATGCCTTTTTAGAAATGTTGGTGTTCCACTAGAAGTTAATGATACTTTTCAGGGTGGAAAACAGACTAGGAAATATCATAGAGCTTACAGTAGAACGCTGGAACCACATTTTAAGACATCGAGTTCCAAAAGATCCAGAGCTCTTAAAAAGAGCACTACAGGATCCAGAAAGTATTATCAAAAGCAAATCTGAGGAACAGACGAATCTATACTACCTAAAACATGAGGAAAACTACATAGCTGTAGTAGTGCAGGAAGAACAAGGATTTATAAAAACGGCATACAAAACCAAGACAAAGAAGCAAGGTGAGCAAATTTGGACGAGATAGAAAAATTACAGTACGATAAAAAGGCAGATGTGCTATACCTCTATTTCAAGGATCCAGAGAAGATAGAAAGCATGATTTCAGAAGAAGTAAAGGAAGGAGTACTTCTGGATAGAGAAGAAAAGACAGATAAGATCGTGGGATGCACTATCACTAATTTCAGGCAGTGGCAGGAGGAGAATGAAGGTTTTGAAGTAATTTCTCAAGAGATTCTTACAGCTTGACCTCTCTTTAGATAGAACATCTTCAGGCGCCTACCTTGTAACTCCAACATACTTTTTCTCCTAAAACTATAGGGACAGGTTCTGTCAACTAACTGACATAAAAGGTAAGACTATACAGGTAAATCAGGAAGATAAAAATGGCAGTTGAGAAAGTTGAAAAGACCGGGAGCGGATACAAAATCATCCTTACAAGGGCGACCGTAAACCATGGAAATCTTTCCGGACCTGAACGGTTCTCAAAAGCGGTGTTCTACCGAAAGGAAGACCAGTTCTACCGTATATACGAGAACGATCCCAGGATAGACCATCCTAGACAGCTGGGGACAGCGTTCTACAGGGAGGAGCGGGCTAGAAGGCTGTGCAAGGAATACGTTGAGGACATCCTGAAAATGCACAACGCGCCTTTTGACCTGGAGGAATCAGCAGAAACATTCGAGAAACAGGGGGAGAAGGTTGTAAAGGTGAGGTCGGGGTGATCTCTGAATGGAAAGAGAACAGGGAAGTCAGGAGGTAAGCGAGGAGAGGTACTGGCCTATTGCGCACAACCTGGAGAAGATCAGGCACATCTTTATAGAGCTTGGAAGGGAGACAGAAAGTAGAGACATGGTATGTACGGTTGAGAGCGGGAAACCTGGTGCGGAGGTAAGTGACGGAGATCATGGAAAGCGCCTGCATGTTAAGGCAGGAGCGCTGGAAGCGGAACTCTATCCAAAAGAGGCGCTTATAAGGAAGAGGCCTGGAAGCTTACCGAACAGGCAGGAAAGGCTGGCCTACCAGTACATACAGCAGCTATATAGGGAGAAGAGCAGCTAGATCTGCGCTATCTGACGCCTTTTTCCAAGTCATTTTCTCCATGGAAACTTGTACCCTTTTTATAAACCTGAGGGCTTCAGCGATACAATTAAGAGGCTTACAACATGGAACGGATAATGATTTTTATCGATGGATCAAACCTGTTTTTCGGAGCTAAAATATACGAGGATAGCCTTAGCATAGATTTTAAGTCCTTACGAGAAATGCTTGCAGCAGATAGAGACTTGAGAAGAGCCTATTACTACGGCTCTATAGATCCGGAGGAAAATCCGGACCAGGTGAAATTCTACGATTTTCTACAACATAACGGCTTCAAGACAATTATAGAACCTGTAAGAGAGCGCAAGGGTAGTAAAATAGAAAAAGGTGCAGACACCGGCCTGGTTACCGACATGCTAAGCCTAGGATTCCAGGATTCCTATGACACAGCTATAATTGTAAGCGGAGACGCTGACTTCAAGAGAGCCATCCAAGTAGTTCAATCAAGAGGATTAAGAGTAGAAATAGCGTCATTTAGAGAAAATCTGAGTAACGAAATCCAGAAAACTGCGGACAAATCCATAATACTGAACAATCATGTGGAAAAATTCAAACGATAGTGTCGGCCGTAATATTTAAATAACTTCGCTTCCTCTGTAAGTAATGCAATAAACTTAACAGGCGGGGAGAGCTCAGCTCTCTTAAAAACTCCACCCGTCTGTCAATAACCTACATTTTTCTCCTTTATTAACTCTGTTCTAGGGTTGGAATTTGATATTCCGCTACACTAACGGATACCCTGTTTCCACGACAATAATGGATTTTAGAACATATATAAGACCTTTAAAAGAAGGTTCTCAATCCTATCAAGCAGTGGAGAAGGACAAAAAGGTGCTCTACGATGAAACATCTAAATGATGCAGAGACCGGACTGAACCACGCCAAGGACGAGACAAATAATCAAAGAGTAGCATCAGCAATGGCTGTACACGCAGTAATTAAGGCTCTGGTGCTCTTTTTCAGCATTTTCTTGGAGACGGGCTACAAGAGGAATGAAAAAGAGAGCAGAAAGGATCTATAAGATGGCGAATCGATATCTCTAGATCTATTTCTCACCACAGGGTCGAGTGCACCGTTAGCGACAAATTCTGTCAACCAACCTACATTAAAGCTAAGACACTACCTGGTATATACCGGTTGAACCGGTGGGGGAAAGGGAAAACATGCTTGGAATAACTGCGTTAGATGACGGTTTTGAGATAAGAGAGCCAAACTGTGGTGCACAGCTGGAACATGAACAGTGTGGTGGGAGCAGTGCTGTAGGTGGGAGGGACTCTGTTCTCAAGAAAATACAGTACCGTGAGGCAGGTAGACACTACATCATATACGAGAAGAAACTAGGGGATGAGCAGCCTCCGGACAGGAAGAAAGAGAGAGGTCTGGAGGTCTTGAGACCCGGAGCCACAGAGAAAGAGGCAAGGGATAAGTGCAGGAGATACATCAAGGAGGAGATAGCGCAGACACTGCAGGAGTAGCTTTAATGGTGGACAACATCTCTTGCTAAAGAACCCGCGAGTGATGCCCCTGTAGAGGAAAACATTCTTAACTGTGCGCACAAAATACTGCTCTGGAAAATGAAACTTCACAAAGAGGATGTTCTGAAAGAGATAGCAGAAGAGGCAGATCTGTCGGTTGAAAAGACCGAAGAGGTCATAAACCAGTTCATAGCCCGTACGAGGAACTCTCTTCGGGGAGGGAAACAGGTTGAAATACCTGGGCTTGGAAAGCTGTACACCGCAAAGCGCAGGGTGACACCTCTGAAGAAGAGGACCATAATAAAGTTTGAAGCGGACAGGGAACTAATGCAAGAAAGCTAATAGAGGAGATATCCATGGAGATAGGAGTGCCTAAGGAACGGAAGGATAACGAGAACCGAGTTGGAGTGGTTCCTGCAGGAGTTGAGAAGCTCGTTGGAAACGAACATACTGTCAAGGTTGAGGAGGGAGCTGGAGAAGGTTCGGGAATCATGGACCGCGAATACAGGGGTGCGGGCGCAGAGATAGTTGGCCAGGAGGATGCGTGGGATTCTGAGATGGTCATAAAGGTCAAGGAACCCTTGGAAGAGGAGTACGGATTTCTCGACGACCAGATAATATTCACATACTTCCATCTTGCAGCAGAAGAGGAACTCGCTAAAAAACTTCTGGAGACAGATGTAAAGGCGATAGCTTACGAGACAGTTGAAGAAGAGGGAAGACTTCCCCTGTTAGAGCCGATGTCTCAGGTCGCAGGCAGGATGGCTCCACTCATGGGAGCATACTTCCAGACAAAGCACAACAAGGGTAGAGGAAAGCTGCCTCCAGGACTTCCTGGCGTGGAACCGGCAGATGTAACAGTTATAGGTGGTGGAACGGTAGGTAAAAATGCCGCAGAGATAGCCTCAGGCCTGGGATGTGATGTAACTGTGCTAGAAATAGATCAGGCAAGAATGGCCGAGCTTGAGGACACACTGCCTGCAAATGTAAGTACCAGGTTCTCGAATCAGAAAAATATCCGGGAGAGCGTTAAGAGTGCGGACATAGTAATTGGCGCTGTCCTCTTGCCTGGAGCAAAAGCACCTAATCTCGTGACCGAGGAGCACGTGAAATCAATGAAGAAAGGCTCGGTTATAGTGGATGTTGCAGTGGACCAGGGAGGAATAGTGGAGACCACGGAACCTACGAGCCACTCGGAACCAACCTTTGTGAAGCATGGAGTGGTGCATTACGCGGTTACAAACATGCCGGGCGCATTTGCTAGGACAGCCACATACGGACTTACAAATGCGACAATAGGATATGCGCTGGAGATAGCAGACAAGGGATGGGAAAACGCCTGCGATGATAACCAGGCGTTGAGGAAAGGTCTTAATACAGTAAACGGAAAGCTAACAGAAGAACCGGTTGCAGAGGCTCTTGGGCTTGAATACACCAGGTTCAAGGACCTTTAATACTGCCTTGCTATAGCTCTTGAAACCGGTGCATTTTTATTCCGGAAGTACACAATTGACTAGAGGTGATACAAGATGGACAAGGAGCTGGGAGAAAAGGGAGGAACTTCTATATGCGAAGTGTGTAGCATACAGCTTGACAAGGTTTCAGAGGCGAAGATGCTTACATCGAAGGAACTGTATGTCTTAAAACATCCAAAGCGCGTCGTGAACGCAAACATTCCTGTAAGGATGGACGATGGCAGCATAAAAGTATTTCCCAGCTTCAGGATACAGTACAACGATGCCAGAGGACCCACAAAAGGCGGGATAAGGTATCATCCACAGGTTTCCGCGGAGGAGGTTGAGGAGCTTGCGTTTCTGATGACCCTGAAATGTGCCGTAGTCAACATACCATACGGAGGAGCAAAGGGAGGTATAAGAGTAGATCCGACAGAACTGTCCGAAGGAGAGCTTGAAAGGCTTTCCAGAGCCTATATAAGCCATTACCACGAGCTTGTAGGGCCTGAGAGAGATATACCTGCACCTGACATAAATACAGGTCCCAAGATAATGGGGTGGATGCTGGACGAGTACGAGAGAATCCAGGGAGAGAAGTCGCCCGGAGTTATAACCGGAAAACCCCAGAAGATAGGAGGTTCAAGAGGGAGGACATACGCGACCTCTCTAGGAGGTGCAGTCATCCTTGACGAATTTGCAAAGGATCAGGGCTGGGACAAGAAGGATCTGGAAGTTGCCATACAGGGATTTGGAAATGTTGGTTCGAACCTAGCAGAGATACTGCACGACAAGGGATACAACGTGGTTGCAGTTAGTGATGCGGAAGGAGGTATACACAACCCTGACGGTATAGATGTACCAGCGCTCATGGAAAAGTACGAGACAGACGGAGATCTGGAAAAGGCAGAGGATGCGGAAGAGATCACAAACGAGGAGCTTCTTACAATGGATGTGGATGTTCTTGTTCCTGCAGCTATCGAGGACCAGATACACAAGGACAACATGGAAGATATCTCTGCGAGCGCTATCCTGGAGATGGCGAACGGACCTGTAACTCCAGAGGCGGACGACCACCTGAAAGGAGAGATCCCGATCATACCGGACATACTTGCCAATGCCGGAGGAGTAACCGTGAGCTACTTCGAATGGCTCCAGAACCTGGCCAACGAATACTGGACAGAGGACAAGGTGCGCAAGAAGCTGAAGAAATACATGAAAGAGTCTTACAGAGATGTAAAAGAGGTCAAGGAAGAGGAAGAGAAGAAAGAGGGAGAACTAGAGACCATGAGGGAAGCCGCCTACATACTTGCAGTCAACAGAGTTCTGGACGCCGAGAGTCAGAGAGGTAATCTTTCAAAGGACGACTACAGGGACTGAGGAACTGGATTAAAATTCTGGACAGAGTTTTTGAACTGCGGGAGTTCCGATTAAAATTAAATATAATATGCTCCGGCTTAATTAAAAAAATCCTGCCAATTTTTTAATTGCTTTTATAAAGCTTTGGGGCGAAATTAGGAACATGGATAAAAAAGAGTTCACGGAAGATACTAGAGGTAAGCTAGTCGATGAGCCTGGCGACAACGATAGAAAGGCTTTTGTACCCGGCCCTATACCGGATTTAAACGAGATAGAGATAACTGTAGATATATTAAACAAATCTTTAGAAGCACAAGGTGCAGCAAAGAAGCTTTCTGGTATAGGCCGAGACATGAAAGATCCATCACTCCTCATGACTCCCTATCTGAGGAGAGAAGCTCTCTCCAGTTCAGAGATTGAGGGCGCCCATACCTCGCTTGAGAAGGTTTTAAAGGCTGAAGCAGGCGAATCACGAGACAGGGATACAAAAGAAGTACAAAATTATTCTTCAACCTTAAAAAGAGCCTTAAAAGATGCAGAAAACTCTAAAATAGATATAGAGTTTATAAAGAACATGCACAGCCGTCTGTTCTCAGATATAGATGGCGCACCAGGGCCTATAGGAGAGTTTCGGGACACGCAAAATTACATCGGCCACAGATATACGCCTCCAACGCCAGAACATGTCAACGGATTGATGGAGGACCTAATAGACTACATACGGAAAGAAGATGAAACTCCGCCTCTGCTTAAAATAGCACTCTCCCATTATCAGTTTGAGGCGATACATCCTTTTACAGATGGTAACGGCCGTATAGGGCGCATGCTGATAGTTGTACTTCTGCAGGACATGGAAATAATGGATGTCCCACTCCTATATCTGAGCGAGTTTTTCAATGTAAACCGAACCGGATACATGTATTATCTGCACAGAATTAACACTCACGGAAACTACGAGGATTGGATTAACTTCTTTTTAACAGGGGTAATAAAACAGTCTAAAGCTGCTATAGGTAAGGCGGAGGATCTAAGAGCATTACGTGAAGAATACAGAGAAACGATAGAGGCGTCTTCCCAAAACGCATATAGATTAATAGATCTGCTCTTTAGCAATCCATACATCACAAAACCCATGGTGACAGAAAAGCTGGACTTGTTGTATCAAACAGCATCGAACAATGTGAATAAGCTTGTTAATGCCGGGATATTGGAACATGTAGAATCGGGCAGAATAAATACATACATTGCGCCAAAAATAATTGAGATAATAGAAGCCACCCCGGAGAATAGATTGAATGTGAATACACCCTAAAATATACAATAACAAAAAATACCTGAAGTAAAAATGGTTCTGGATGCGGAGATTCAGAGAGGTAATCTTTCAAAGGACGATTATAGAAGCTAAACCAATAGAACTAGGGGATGCAGGCAGACTTCATTTCGAATATTCTGGACTCCCGACAGGTTTACATTTATAAGATTTATCTTTCCAGGTTTGTTTCCGTAGAATACCGATCAGGGTAAAAGGTTCAAAGGAGGAAATTAAAAATGGCTGATAAGGAAGTAGAAAAGATAATGGAGATCATTGGAAGTCCAGAGCAGATCAGGAATATCGGGATAGTTGCGCATATCGATCACGGCAAATGCGTGGCTCCGGGCCAGAGAATAGCGCTTGGGAGCGGAAAGCAGATAGAAGCAGAGGCGCTGTTTGAAAGATACAGGGAAAAAGGAGAGGAAGTTAACGATACAGAGGAAGAGACACGCGTAGACGTGTCGGGGCTTGACCTAAAAGTCAAGACACTCAAGAAATCATCAGGAGAGATAGAAGACGGCAAGGTAACAGATATCTGGAAGATGAAGAAGGATAATCCGCTGGTCAGAGTACAGCTGCATAACGGGAGGCAGGTAACAGTAACGCCAGAACATGAATTCACCACACTGGAGGAAGACGGCGCGTTCAGCAGGAAAAAAGCAGATGAAATTGAAGAAACAGACACCATAGTGGCCTCAAGAAACCTTCCAGCCAACAGTTTAGATCCAAAACAGCTTAAGGCGGAAATAATCAACAGGCTGGGAGAAAAAGACAAACTATACGTTAACCTGGAGAAAAAATTTGCAGAACAGCTTCAGGAAAAGATAAAGAAAAACGGCATAGAAGAAACCTACAGCCGAATAAAACCCGTTCTAAAGCAGGAATCTTTCAAGCACTGCGCATGGAGAGGACAGTACAGGCTGAAAACCCTGGTACAGCTGGCAGAACTGTTCGATACCGGGAAAAGCAGTTTATACGACCGTATAGAGAAGATAAATTACAGAGCCGTGGATTCTGAAGGAGGCAAATCATCCCTTGAACTCCAGCTTCCAGAAAATCTGGAAGCCCTGTATTACCTTGCAGGCATGTTCCTTGGAGACGGAGACCTCTCCGGCAACATAACCAACAACAGCGCAGAGATACAGGAAACAGTAAGGGAAAAAGCAGAGAAACTCGGCCTTGAACCTATCAAGAGAGCATTTGAAGACCGGGCAACAAGAATAGAAATAGGTGGAAAGACACTTAAAACAGTTTTAGAATCTCTTTTCGACTATCCCAAAGAGAAGAAGACCGGGAATATAAAAATATCCGACCTGGTATTCCGTTCTCCCAACAGCCTTATAGCAGAATTCGTGAAGGGGTACATGGATGCCGATGGAACAGTTGAGAAGTCAAGATCCGCAGTATCTATAGTATCAAAAAGTACACAGATGCTTGACGACCTTCAAATGCTCCTGCAGAGGTTTGACATAGCAACAAAGCTCAACCGGAACAACAACACACTTTACATCTCCGGAAAGCTGTCGCTACAGAACTTTCAGGAGATAGGGTTTGAACATCCTGGAAAGCAGGAAAGACTGGAAGAAGTCCTTGAAAAAGCACAGAGCGCCAAAGTTGACAGCATACCAATAGACGGAAAAGTACTTAGAGAAACAAGAGAAAAAATAGAAATTCCACAGAGAGAGGTCTTCCCCTCCTACTCAAACTACGAGAACAACAATGTAGGCCTTACAAAGAAATCTCTAAAAAAGATAACCGGCAAAATGAAAGAAGAAGGACTCCAAGGCGCGCCTTTAAGAAAATTGGAGAGGCTTGCGGTCGCAGATACTGTATTTTCTGAAGTAGATGAGGTCGAAAGAGTTGAACAACCGGAATACGTGTATGACTTCACCGTAGAACCCAGCCACAACTTTATAGCAGAAGGAATAGTGGTGCAGAACACAACGCTTTCCGATAACCTTCTTGCACGGGCGGGGATGATATCAGACCAGCTCGCTGGAGAGCAGCTTTTCATGGACTACGATGCGCAGGAGCAGGAGAGAGGAATAACTATCTACAGCGCTAACATCTCAATGGTCCACGAATTAGAGGACGAGAAGTACCTGATCAACCTTATCGATACACCAGGCCACGTTGACTTCGGAGGAGATGTTACAAGAGCTATGAGAGCTGTTGACGGCGCTCTAGTTGTTGTAGACGCTGTTGACGGTGTGATGCCTCAGACGGAGACAGTTCTGAGACAGGCGCTTAAGGAGAGAGTGAAGCCCATACTGTTCATAAACAAGGTCGACAGGCTTATCAACGAGCTCCAGCTGTCAGAGCAGGAGATGCAGCAGAGATTCCAGAAGATTATTGCAGAGGTAAACGACCTTATCAAGAAGATAGCTCCAGAAGAATACAAGAAGGACTGGCAGGTCAATGTAAAGAACGGAGAAGTGGCGTTTGGTTCGGCACTCCTTAACTGGGCCATAAGCATGCCCTACATGAAGAAGTCAGGTATAAGCTTTGGAGACATAATCGAAAAAGTGAACGCAGATAAGAATGAGGAACTGGCAGAGGAAGCTCCTCTACACGAAGTAACTCTGGACATGGTTGTGAACCATCTGGTTAATCCGAAAAAGGCGCAGGAGTACCGGATACCTGCCATATGGGACGGAGACACAGAATCAGAGGAAGGAAAGGCCATGAAAGCCTGCGATGCTGACGGAGATGTCGTAGGAGTTGTAACAAATGTAGAGAGCGACAAGCACGCAGGAACTATATGTACTGTAAGGATGTTCTCCGGAACCATCAAGGAGGGACAAGAGCTTTTCGGTATCGGAAGCCGTTCAAAGCAGAGAATGCAAAAGGTAGGAATATATTCAGGTCCAAGAAAGCTTCCCGTGGACGAAGTACCTCCAGGAAACATTGCAGCTCTTACAGGAGCAGACTACTCCACAGGAGAGACACTTGTCGAACCTGGAAACGAGATAGAACCATTTGAAAAGATCGAGCACGTGTTTGAACCTGTAGTTACAAAGTCAATCGAGCCAAAGAACACTTCAGATCTTCCAGATCTTATCGAGGCGCTACAGAAGAGAGCCAAGGAGGACAACACTATCAAGGTATCAATCGACGAGGAGACAGGAGAAACTCTTGTATCAGGACTTGGAGAACTGCATATTGAGGCTAAAATTGAACGGTACCTGGAGGAACAGGGAATAGACATACAGGTATCGGAGCCTATCGTGGTATATAGAGAGTCAGTTGAGGGAGAGTCCGAGGAATTCCTTGGAAAGTCTCCGAACAAGCACAACAAGTTCTGGCTTTCAGTTGAGAAAGTTCCGGAAGACGTGTACGAGAAACTAATGTCCGGAGATGTTCCAACCGGAAAGGTCAGGTCAAAGGACGAGGACAAGATAAGAGAGGAACTTGAGGACACTGAGCTCGACAAGGAGGACATACAGAAGATACACAACATCTACAACGGCAACCTGTTCATCGACAAGACCCGAGGTGTCAAGTTCCTGAATGAGGTCATGGAGCTTGTGGTAAAGGCTTTCAAGGACATCTGCGACGAGGGACCTCTTGCAAACGAGCCATGCATGAAATTGATGGTGAAGATCCATGACGCAGACATCCACGAGGACCACGTGCATAGAGGACCTGCACAGGTAATACCTGCTGTCAGGGAATCAATCACCCGTGGAATGATAGAAGCAGGAGCAAAGCTGCTAGAACCAAAGCAGATTATTCAGATAGACTCGCCTCAGGAGAAAATGGGTAACGCCATGAAAGAGGTTAATAACAGGAGAGGACAGATCCTGAACATGGAGGACGAAGGAGACAGCTCCAAGATCAAGGCAAGTCTTCCAGTGGCCGAAATGTTTGGCTTTGAGGCAGCGCTGAAGTCAGCAACCGGCGGCAAGGGCTTCTACAACCTGATGGACCAGGTATTCGAAGCACTGCCAACCAACCTACAGAAGGAAGTGATCCTTGATATCCGTGAGAGGAAGGGTATGAAGAAGGACATTCCTGGTATGGATGTTGGAGAAGAATAGAAAAGAGGAGTAGAGTTAACTCTTCCATCCAACACTTCCAGAATTCTGTAACAATTCACGCTAATCTCAGGATTTCAAGATTCGTGGTACTCACTCGGATCCTTCAGCCACTCATTTGCAAAATCCAATCCCGCCATGGCTATAGAAGGGATGAAATAAAAATAGGCACTGAACAAAAGACCTGAAGCCGCTCCCAGACCTTCAGCACTATTAGTGGCGGGATAAGCTCTCTGGTATGCGTTCCTTTTCATGTAAAAAGAACTAAACCTCTTGGAATTTGATCTAGCACAGTACTCCTTCCACATGCTATCTAGATCTCTTTCAACATCCGCATCCTCTGGTAAATCAGCCACGAAATCGGGGAAGTCAGGGTCAGGTGTCTCGTGCC
>JAXINT010000007.1:0-17100 GCA_034190605.1 Asbonarchaeaceae archaeon (SeqCode)
CCTCAAGAATACTCCAAAGGTTATTACTTCGTTCTGGGACTGGCTGACAGGACAGGAGAGCTAGAGCTCAAGTACTGGGGAGGTGATCGGAAGGCAGCAGTCAAGAAAGTCTACGAACAGATAGAGGAAGGGGATGTAATCCATGTGAAGGGCGAGGTATCAACATACAGGAACAGAGAGGAGATCGAGCTTGATGAGGAAAAAGGCTATATCAAAAAGGCAGAAGAATACGATATAGAGGACTTTGTTCCCAAGGTAGACAAGGATCTGGAAGATCTGGTCGAGAAGTTCAAAGAAGAAGTTAAAGAGATGGAGGATGAAGGGTACAGGAGGGTCATGGAAAGCATTATAGAAGATAAAGAGTTGTTCGAAAAGCTGAAAAAAGCGCCTGCTGCAATGTACTACCACCACGCGTATATAGGTGGCTTGCTGGAACATATTCTCTCATTGATAGAGATCGTCAAGAATATAAAGAAGATACATCCAGAACTGGATCTCGACCTTATGAAAGCAGGTTGCGTGCTGCACGATATAGGGAAAGTGGAGGAGTTTGATGTAACGACCAACCTCAAGCAGTCCGAGAAAGGGCTGCTCAGAGGCCACATATCGATAGGGGAAGAAATACTCTCGAGAAAGCTGGATGGTCTGGAAGTTGACGAAATTAAGGAAAACAAGCTCCACCACATAGTTATATCGCATCACGGAGACAAGGAGTTCGGCGCTGCAAAGACTCCTTCATTCCCTGAAGCAGCTGCAGTCCACCACGCAGACCAGCTGGACACACAGGTGTTCCAGCACATTGATATAAGGGAGAACGCAGATACTGATGACTTTCACAAGTACGACAAGAGGTTCGACCAGATTTATCTTAAATAGGCTAAAATGATTAGAGAATTTGGGAAAATTTCTAAAAAGCTCTCCGCCATAAGAGAAATTTGATGACAGAGGCAAGTAGGGATAATGGTATAAGAGGTAAAATCTGGAGAGCTGGGAAGAGACTGGTAGAGCCAGTCGGAGACTTCCAGACCGCGCGATGGCTGTTCCTCAGGCTTGTTGCAGTCATAGCATTTATAGCATTCCTGTCCTTCCACCTTCAGATGTCCGGGCTTGTAGGGGAAAAAGGGATACTGCCTGCGCAGGACTTTCTGGACAGAATTGAGGAGAACACCGGTACCGAGAGATATCTGGAGTTTCCTACACTGGCCTGGCTGGGATCAAGCAATACAGCGCTCCACACTATAACTACTGCAGGGATGCTGGTTTCAATAGTTCTTTTCTTCAACCTTGCGCCTACGGTTGCCTTGTTCCTACTATGGGTGCTGTATCTGTCGATAGTGACGGTGGGTCAGGTGTTCATGAGCTATCAGTGGGATCTTCTGCTCCTGGAAACTCTGTTTCTGTCTATATTTATTGCACCACTACATGTATCCAGGGCGAATCCGCAGAAAGAAAATCCGCCTTCAAGGCTTTCCATGCTCATAATGTGGTTTCTACTGTTCAAGCTTCTGTTCATGTCCGGAATGTCAAAGTTGATCAGTGGAGATCCGGCATGGACAAATCTTACAGCGCTTAACTATCATTACCTTACTCAGCCTCTTCCCACACCTCTGGCATGGTTCATGGATAAGTTGCCCAGTCTGTTCCACCAGGTTTCAGCTTCTATAATGTTTGTAGCTGAGATCATAGTGCCTTTCCTGTTCTTTACTCCTAGAAAGATAAGGATAAAGGCGGCATACATATCAATAGGGCTGCAGGTCGCTATAATGGTGACAGGGAACTACACCTTCTTCAACCTTCTGACCATAGCACTATCCCTACTTCTGCTGGATGACCAGCATCTATCCTGGATAAGAGGAAAGCTAGGGAGGTGGATTCCTGAGGCAGGCAAGGATGTTCCTAGAACCTGGAAAGGGATTGCAGTAGTTTTAGCAGGATTTTTAGTGGTTATTAACCTGGTATTGTTTGCGCAGATGTTTGGTATCAGTGTGCCGGGATCTGTTTCGGAGCTGAAAAACGGTGTGTCACAGTTTCGTACGGTCAACAGCTACGGTCTTTTCGCAGTGATGACCAAAAAGAGGCCTGAGATCATGGTTGAGGGCAGTGTTGATGGAGAGAACTGGAGGAGATACAGGTTCAAGTACAAGCCAGGCAGTACCAGGGAAGCTCCTGCAGTGGTTGCACCTCACCAGCCCAGGCTGGACTGGCAGATGTGGTTTGCAGCCTATAGCAGTCCAAGGAGAAGTAGATGGTTTGTAAGTTTTGTTAGAAAGCTGCTTCAGGGTTCAGAGCCGGTGGAAAAACTTATGGCCGAGGTGCCGTTCGAGGAAGGTCCAAGGTATATAAGAGCAGTGAGGTACCACTACCGGTTCTCCAATCACACTGAGCTTTGGAAGAGAGGTAAATGGTGGAGGAGGGAGAGGAAAGATTTATACCTTCCGCCCGTTCATTTAGGAAGTAGATAAGTCATGGGCAAAAATAGTTCCTACATATTGATATACGACTCACACTGCCCTTATTGCACGGCAACTGCAAAGCTAGCAAGAAGGTTTCTTTCAGGGAAGATAGATACTCTTGAATATCGGTCAGATGAAGCGCAGGATATGCTGAAAGAAACTTTTAAAGATCCTGGCTTTACTCTCTATCTCTTCGGAGAATCCAAGGTGTACTATGGTAGCAAGGCAGCGGAAAAAACCGGAGAACTTCTTAACCTCCCAAGATTTCTAGTTTCCTTCTTTTCAAAGGCCTATCCCTACCTGGTGAAGCTGTTTTCAATCCTGAGCTTTAGAAAAAGGAAGATGGAGCTGCCTAGCCATTATAACTGTAGGTCGTGTACTATAGACCGGGATAGAGGAGGTATTCATGTGAGAGAAGAATAGAGGTACAAAAAAACTGTACCTAGAAAACCCTATACTCTCTAGACATTCTCTACCTCTCAAACTCTTATTATCCAGCTATCAGCTCAGGGAGACATTGTGCGTGACAGTTATCTGGTCTCCGTCCAGGATGTTGGCCTCGGTGCCGAAAGCTCCTCCAGAGACCAATGAAGATCCAGAACTGTTCCAGTTAAGGGCTGTGGTGTTTACAGTGCCTATGTCAGAAGTTGCTGTGAACTGGTTCTGGACTGAAAAGTTCCTGGAACCGTAAGCTGTTGTAGATCCTTGACTTCTTGAAAGCCCGCCAACAGTTATCTCCTTATCTAGCTGTGTGTCGCCAGCGCTTACTGTAGAACCGTTTCCAAGGGAGATAAAGCTTATATTTCTCTCAGGTCTGCCTGCAACATTGTGGCCTGAAGCGTTAAGAGCGGAGATCTTATCCCTTATAAACTCCTTACCTTGATCCGTAAGGGTATTTTCGAAAGTGAACTTGTTGATAACTTCGCCATTGCGTTCGTGAGCAACTGTTATCTCGTTCTCCCATTCAATTATATCATCGTTATCAGATTCGGCAGAACTCTTACCCTTCTGTAGTCCAAGAGAAAATGCAAGGGCTACAGCAACCACAAATATTAGTGACATCGAAATCGTTTTTTTCCAGTTATCCATGTTCATCTCCTCTAGCATCTCTATTAGATTCCCTTCCTTTTAAACCTTACTGTACCTTTTTCCTTCTCTTTTAAAAAAAAAGCTTTCCCTTCCCGTAGTTTTTTACCCATTTTTGCAAATGTTGTACCTATCAGTCGTACCTCCACCAGATCAGGGCTGCTGCAGCTAGGAGTGCAGGAGGAAACAGCCTGTGAGCCCAGTCGAGATTCATTCCGGCCCTATAGACCGGAAGCCTTATTGTATCAAAATAGTACGGCCTCATGACAGAGACAGATATTTCAGTGCAGAAACCGACCTTTTCTCCAGCCGCAGCCTTGGCCTTTCCACTGTTCCCATCACAGGTCGAGTTAACCTGGGAAGGGAGAGCATAAACTCCCATGACATAAAGCGGTATCAATAGCAGGATCAGAGCAATCCAGACATATTTCATAGACATGGGCAGGTCACAGTCTTGGATTAGGAATCTTGATTTTTAAAGGTAATGTGATGCCACGAGAAAGTATGATATTTGCACACTCGTCAGTTGTTACTTTCGAATACCAAAAGATTTTTATATTTGGGTATGGTAGGAAGGGATATTATGTTAAAACCTCCTGAGGATATCGTGGAGTTAGAAGGTAAGTTGGAAGATGAAGTACCGGATTTGGAGAAGGATGTTGATAGGTACTTTGAAGGGGTAAAAGAAGGAATAGCGGGCTTAAAGGAAAGTTGGGCTAGTCGTCTTGCCTTGACATTGCCTATTTCACCATTATTCTTCGCATATGGCTGCGTTGCACCCATATTCCTACTACCTAACACAGATAATTCAAGAGAGAAAATGGAGCAAGAGAGAAGTAGAGAAGCACATGTTAAAGACATAAGAAAAGAGATAAGCAAGTACAATCCTACATACGCAAATGGAGATCCTACAGAAGAGTTAAAGCACACCTCAAGAGTATTAAGCTCTAGCGAGATACTTAGTCCGGATCCTGAAGTAGGAAAAAAAATAACAATACCGGTATCTTACGATGAGAGATTCCGTCCAGGAGATGACAAGCACGGAGAGAAATTATCTAAAGAACAACTTGAAGACATGAATGAGTTGCTAGACCTACTGGATAAACAGGAGAACGTCAACAGGATAGCAGAGATTATAAATGCAGACAATCAAGAGGGAGAGGTTAAAATGTACGGGATAAAAAAGAACGGAGAAAGAGGGTGGTACACTATAGAAGCAGACAATACAGAGGTTCTATTTAAGATATTGCCTGAAGGAGAGGAACCTTCCATAATCCCTGTAGAGCCACGGAAAGAAGAGGGGAACAAAAGTGCATATCCTACGCAACACCTGTATGAAGACGCACTTTATGCAGTTCATACTCATAATCCCCGACCAGATGTTGCAGGTCCTTCTGAAAAAGATCTAAAAGGCAAGCCTATATCTACGGTTACTCCTATAACCTATCCTGGAGAGGATAAGTACATAGGATTCAACCTAGATATTACTGCAGGAGATAATTCAATAGATGGAAAAGACATAACAGACACAGGAGACCGATACTCTGAAGTGGAGTGGAGAAATATAGAGAAACTGCCGCGAGACAAGAAAAAAAACTAATGACACAGGTAAGAAAGTCAAGTATATAAGTAAAGAGTGTGAAAAAGGATTTATGACCCAGCTGAAAAGGATAGGTATCTGGTCTCTTGCAAAGATTAAAGGTGTTGTAGGGATATTTCTCGGACTTATAGCCGGTGTAGTGGCGCAGTTTATAGGTGGTAAACCTATCGCTCTGGTTGCCGGACCTGTTATAGGGGGTGTGGGAGGAGGCATACTTGGCGCGTTGTCTGCCCTTTCCTATAACATTTCAGCCTGGATAGTGGGGGGCATGGAGATCAGGCTCTGGAAGAGGAACAGATAGCTCAGAAATTAACGGAGGTTGTGTTTTTTCCTCATAAGCATTTTTATATCAGTCATCCCTATCTATAACCTATGAAGGAAGAGGTTGAGGGTTCGGAACATGCAGATCCAGAGTTCAGCAATGACGGTAAGGAATCGCTTCTAACCCACATGTACAGGGGAGAAGTCCAGCGTTCCAACACCTGGAGGGAGAGGATAGACAGCACGACCACCTGGGCAATAATCGTTACAGCAGGTATACTGACATGGGTGTTCTCCAGCCCTCAGAATCCGCACATAGTTACCATTCTTGGAGGAGTTATAGTTACTTTCTTCTCTATTATAGAGGCGCGCAGGTACAGGTACTTTGATATATGGCGGACAAGGGTAAGGGTGCTGGAGGAGAACGTTATAGCTCCTTCCATCAACCCTGAAGAGGACGGTAAGAGCAGTAAGTGGAGGAAAGCACTTGCAGAGGATCTGGAGAAGCCTTCGTTCAAGATGACCAACTGGGAGGCGTGGAGGAGAAGGATGAAAAGGAACTACATCTGGATTATAAGCTTCCTCTTCCTATCATGGATTATCAAGGTCTTGATGCACCCCGAGGTCTCAAGGACTTTCAGCCACTTCGTGAAGTCCGCATCTACTCTAGGAATTCCTGGATGGCTGGTGCTTGTCCTGGTGGCTGTGCCGTATCTTATCCTGCTTACAGCAGTTATACAGGAGGAAAAAGTGAGTAGGGAGGCTAAAGGTGCTATCAGACCGAAGAAAGACAAGAAGTACAACTGGAAAGAGGTTTAGAGAGCTAACTCCAATGTTTCAGTCCGGTGAATTCTTAAGTCTTAAAAAGGTCGGGAGAAAACTGGTGTACACAATGAAAACTATAAGCCGTGGCGAATTGAAGAAGAAGCTCGACAGTGGAGAGGACTTCCACCTTGTAAACGTGTTATCTCAGGATCACTTCGAACAGCAGCACATTCCAAAATCAATAAACATCCCTCTCGATCAGTTAGAGGATGAAGCGCCAAAGAAGTTCGATAAAGGCGATGAGATAGTGGTTTACTGCGCGTCTGAAGAATGTCAGGCAAGTCCAAAAGCCGCGAAGAAGCTCAGTGAAATGGGTTTCAAGAAAGTTAAGGACTACGAGGGCGGTGTGAAGGACTGGAAGGAAGCAGGACTTGACATGGAAGGTAATGACGCCTGATAATAGGTAAGCAGCTGTTTAGGAGTACTGAAGCCTTGTCCAGAGAAGGGTGGTAGGAAAGTTTTATAAGGGGGAAATTGTAAGTAGTTCTCTAGAGGGAATAATCATGAATAGAGCAGTAGTTGTCTTTTCAGCAATTCTGGTAATGCTGTCACCAATGGCCCTGGCAAGCGGACACAGTAAACTTGTAGGAGCAGGCACAACTCCCGGTTCATTCCTATCTGGTCTTGACCGGGCTGCGGAGTCCATATCTCTCGCTATCACATTCTCACCTGAAGGAAAGGCCAGGAAGAAGCTGCAGTTCGCTGAAGAGAGGTTGAGCGAGGCAGAGGAGCTTGCTGAAAGAGGTGAAGAAGAGCTTGCAAATGATACCGCAGAAGAATACTCCAAGGAGGTAGAAGAAGCAAGAAGTTACGGTAAGGCTGTTGCAGAAGCAGCAAAGAAAGGAAAAATCGACCAGGTAGTTAGTAGGGCTACAAGCATACACATGGAAGTTCTTGCAGAGAAGCTTCCTGGAGAAGTCGGTTACAGGGCCAAGAGGAAAGCTGAAGAGGTAACCGTTGAGACAGAGAACGACACAGTAGAGAAAGCTAGAAAACAGGCAATGGTGGCGCGGAACAGAGCCAATGAATCAAAAGCTCTAGCAGAAAGGCGGCCTGAGAAAGCTGCAAAGATTGCTAAGAAGTACAGGAAAGAAGTAGGGGAGCTTAGAGGTATCGTTAATAGGACTAGTGAAGGTAAGAGAGCTGAAGTTCAGGAGATAGTTGCAAAGGCAACTCAAAAGCATCAGAAAGTTCTTCAAAGAGTTTATGAACAAGTTCCTGAGCAGGCAAAGGATGCCATTAAGAGGGCGATGGAGAGGTCAAGTAAAGGGCACAAAAGAGCTGTAGAGGCGCTTAAGAAGAGAGGGCAGATGCCCGAAGGAGTGAAAGACAAGATCCCTGCGGTTCCTGAAGGAAAGCCTTCGGCTCCCGGGAAATCAGGGAAACCAGCCAAGGGAGGAGAAGATGATAGTTCAGATGCAGTGAACAACACTCAAAAAGAAGATCAAGACAGTAGAAGATCACAGAAACCTGCAGTAGAAGTAGTAACCGGGCCAGCTGGCCAGACAGTAGCGATGGAGAACACAAAGTTCCAGAGCAGTCCAACGGTAAGTCCTGGCGCAGTTGTGAAGTTTGAGAACATAGACTCATACAGCCATACGGTGACAATAGAAGCGGAAGGCGTTGACAAGAGCGTGGGTGGCGGACAGAGCATCAACCTGAAGTTCAACAAAGAAGGAACGTATAAGGTGGTATGCACCATCCATGCAGGGATGGAGACCACGGTTACAGTGAAGAAAGGTGGTACAGGACAGCCTGGATCACAGAAAGGTTCGCAGGGAGGTAGTGGAGGTAGTAGTTGATATTAGGAGGTCTATTCAAAGGTCTATTCAATTCTGTACCTTAGGACTGCAGCTATACCATCGGCCATGTTCCACAGCCTTTCTCCCTCCTCATGGTCTCTTGATATCCTCATGAAATCCGAATCCATCTGAGAGGCCTTCTTCTTAAACATGGAGACGACATCCTGGCTTTCAGCAACATCCATCTTTGCGCCGCATTCATCGCAGTAATGCTCCTCGTTCTCCACTTCAAATTCAGATATGTGCTTTACCTCTTCCTCACCACATTCAGGGCATTCAAAGTTTGCTTCTTTCTTCTCAAAGTCCTCGGAAACTAAGACCTTCTCCACCGCCCCCATCTTCAGGGCCTTGGCAACATCTCTCAGGCCGTAGACGGAGAGACCGTTGTCCTTCTTCAGGTTCTTTAGAAACTCATTGACAGCATTCTGCTCTCTTATAGCCTCTGATTCAGATATTACCTCTCCTGACTTACCCATTAGTTCCTCTAGACCTTCTTCTCCAGAGTAGTTCGTACCGATGCGCGCCAGGATCTTGTCCAGCAGTTTCTCGTGGAGGTAGTCCTTCTCAACCAGATCCTCCTTTGCGAAGCCCGGTCCACCTATTATTATACCAAGAAGCTCGTCCTCTCTCGCCTTTTTGAGAAACGCCTTCTTACACTTTTCAGCTATGTCAGTTAAGAACGTGTCATACATGTTTTCGCGGATTCTCTCGAATCTTTGCTGACTGTTATGGACAATTATCCCATCAGCCACGAAATTCCTGTAATCAGGAACCTCTATATCGTAGAATTCCTTTTCTCTGTCAAGGTTATGAAGGCTCTTTCTATCAACCTTCGTCAAGGTTATATCTCCTTCACACAACCCCTCAAAAAACTCTATTATCTCGCCACACCTCTCCTTTTCCTCGCCACTAAGAGATTCGTACTGCTCTCTAAAGACCGGTAGGATACCTCTCTCAAACCTGTCATAAGATATGAACTTCTCATCCCGGAAGTAGAGGTTAAACTTCTTGAAACTCCGGGTATTCATACCAACCTCTTCAGCCATCTTTCGGACTTCAGATCCTCTTAAAGGAATCTTATCAGACCTAGATCTCTTGCTAATAGAGCCGATTAAGTCATCAAGCTTCTCCTGCTTGTCATCGGCTGTAAAACCTATATGTCGCCTGAAATTCTTCAGAGACCTCCTATCGGATATTCTTAACCTGAACTGATAAGAGGTTTCCTTTTCTCCCTCATGGCTTATATCTGTTTCGTTCTCGGTTATGCTAGCAGTTATACCGAACCTCTGTAACAGAAGCATCACTTCCTTTATCAAGTTTTCATTAACCATGGAGATGGAGACTTCACTTTGACTGACAGAACCCTCAGCATCAAACAGACCTCTGAAATAGGATGACACTATTTCATCTTCCGAAGTCTGAATCCTTGGAGGTACAGAACTATCAGTGGAGTTGTCAAAAACCTTGGGAAAAATCTCCTCCAGTCTACCCACTAGGCTCTTACTATATAGCCTGATTCTGTAATAATTTCTATCCTCTCTTAATTTCATCATAGGCTCAAGATCAAACAGAGACTTGAAAAGAGAGATATATCTATCAGCAACAATCTTTCTGTCCTCGTAGAATTCCAGTCTATTATCATCCACAACCCCATCGCCCTCAAAATACCCAAGGAATTGAGCAAAGGACTCATTGAGAGATTCAGGGAAAGAAAACTTTTTCTCTCGCTTACAGAATCTAGATATAAAATCATCTCCCAATTCCAGTATATCCATCAAATCGTTCAGAGTAGATAGGGAAGGGGTCATCTCCGTCTTCTCAAATTTGCTTATCGCTGTCTGAGATATATCAGCCAATGATCCGAGTTCACTCTGCGTCATCTCTCTCTCAACTCTTCTCTCTCTGATACGCTCGGCCGCTTCATCTGTAAACTTAAAGGAGAATGGCACATCCACATCCATAGTATGAACTTCCCCCTCTATATCGAATTTCCTGCTGGAGATCAAGAAGTCCTCCTTATCTAAATCCTCTACAAACTTCTCCTCAACACCTTTACCATCAAATACGAATACCTTATGGTTCCCCGTAGCTCTTATCGTCCTATTTGGATTTCTAGTCTCTAGGACATAGAACTGGTCATGTAAGGAGGTAAATACGGAATTATGTTCAGCTTCCTCTAATCTAAGCGCTTCAAAATCCGCAGATATAATCTTCTTGCTGTCTTCATCCATCTCAGATATCTTTCTTATCCTGCCACTTGGAAGCACGATCCTTGTGCTAGCATCCAGACACTGCCCTCCTTTTGTAGTCTTTCCAGGCACATTAGACTCCAAGGTGTATTCAACGGATAGGTGGTTGCCTCTGAGGTAGCCGATAGCAGCTTCAGACTTGTCAAGGCAGACAAGGCCGTAGACATCGCTTTCTACAAGAACATCCTGTAGAGGGTCTAAAACAAAGGTCTTGTCGCACTTGTACAGCCGGGATTCCACAGGTTCTGGAGGCTCAACCTCCCATAGCTGGATGTCTGTCTTTCCCTCGCGCTCGGAAACATTTCCCGCAAAGAGAGCTATCCCGTTTTCAGGTATCTCTCCCGCCTCCTTCAACCTTCTCTGGATCTTGTCTAGAGCGCTCTGCACGTTCTTCCTGGTGGTCTTGGACTTTATGTTCTGCGCCTCCGATTTCTCAGAGGTGAGGAACTTGATAATCTTTCTCAGGTCGTAGTCCGGCGGTATGTATATGCTTACCAGCTCTGTATTCCTGCCTCTAATCTCCGAAAGATTATCCAGGGTTTCCTGTAGTTCATACTTGTCCATGACCATTTGATAGAACACCTTTTCGAAAATCGACCTACTTTACGAGTACTGCAAAGTTTTCAGTATCTACAAGGCTTCCTTCTTCTCCCTTTATGGAGAACTCCTCCTCAACCTCAAAATCATCCTTGAGCAGTTCTATGGATTCACCGCCTTCGAGGTCAACCTTTAATATTCCAGCCTCCAGCTCTACATTTGACTTGTCCTCAAGAGCCCGTTCAAGTTCCTTTATGCCGTCTCCCAGTCTTGGACCAAGTCTTGAGTAGTCCAGGTCCACGTCCCTTATCTCTTTCTCCATCTCCGGTGATTCCTCCTTGAACTCAAGGTTTTTAACGTGCATGGCCTGTTTCACAATCTCCTCTATCTTCTCAAGCTCTTCAGCGTCTCTCTCAGTGTAGACCACCACCTCCTCAAGGTCCTGGTTCAGGGACATTCCCCTGTTGGACTTGTACTTTCTCAGGCCTGATACTATCTCTACCGCCATGTCTCCGAGTTCAGAAGCACCGTCAAATGCATAGTCCTCTACCTCGGGCCAAGTAGATACATGGATGGACTTGCTGCCCTCGAAATCCTTGTAGAGTCTGTGGTAGATCTCCTCAGTTATATGCGGCATTATCGGGGCGAATAGCTTCAACACCTTCAGGAAAGAATGGTAAAGTACATAGACAGCGCTGGAATTTTCTTCCCCATACAGCTCCCGCTTTACAAACTCGAGGTAGTTGTCAGCCATGTCATGCCAGAAGAACTGCTTTGCAAGCTCCTTGGAACGGTCGTACTCGTATTTATTGAACCATTCCGTGGCTTCATCTATAGTATTGTCCAGCCTCTGTAGAAGCCAGGCATCCATTATAGAGAACTCGGATGGTTTGCTAGGTTTCCTGTCAATGAAGGAGTTCAAAAACCGGGCCACGTTCCATAGCTTTGTTATGAGTTTCTCCCCGGCTACGAGGTCGTCTTCCCTGTACACGAGGTCTTCTCCAAGCTTTACCTTGGAGCTCCACCACCTAAGAGCGTCTGCAGAATACTTGTCGGCAACCTTCTCAGGCTCTACAACTATTCCCTTGGACTTGGAGAATGAAACTCCTTCTTCCGCCATCCCCATTCCCGATATCATTATATCCTTCCATGGAACGGACTCATGGTGGTAATGAGACTTCAACATAGTGTAGAACGCCCAGGTCCGGATTATGTCGTAGCCCTGAGGTCTTAAATTCATCGGATATATCTCGGAGCGCTCATTATCGCTTCCCCAATCCATATTTATCAGAGGAGTTAGTGAGGATGTGAACCAGGTGTCCATTACATCCTCTTCCGGTTTAAATTCAGTAGAGCCGCATTCAGGGCATTTTTCCATGGAAGGATCGTTCTCCACGGGATCTACAGGAAGGTCCTCTTCCTCAGCAAGTATTTCCTCTCCGCAGTTTTCGCAGTACCAGACCGGGAAAGGCACTCCATAGAAGCGCTGGCGAGATATGCACCAGTCCCACTTGAGGCCATCGGTCCAGTCGTCAAACCGGGACTTCATAAACTCCGGGAACCATTCTACCTGGGAGGCGCGCTCCTTAAGCTCCTCCTTGGAGTCAAGCATCTCAACGAACCACTGTTTTGCAAGGTAGTATTCGACAGGTGTTCCGCACCGCTCGTGCGCCTGTACAGCATGTTCTATCTCTTCCCTATCTATAAGCAGGCCGGCTTCTGAAAGGTCGTTTATTATAGCTTCTCTAGCCTCCTCTATTGAAAGTCCCTGGTACTTTCCTGCCTTCTCGTTAAGTGTTCCATCCTCTTTTATTAGGAGTCTTAGGTCCAGGTCGTGATCCTTCCACCATTCTATGTCTGTCTTGTCTCCGAAAGTGCAGACCATCACGGCTCCAGAGCCGAACTCCTTGTCGACCTTGTGATCCGTCTCTATCTCCACGGTTCGGTCGGACAGAGGGACCTGTATCTCCTCTCCAATGTAGTCCTCGTAGCGGTCATCCTCCGGGTGTACGAATACCGCCACGCAAGCTTGGAGTAGCTCAGGTCTTGTAGTTGATATCTTTAGAAAGTCGTCCTTGTCTTTTAGTGGGAACTTGATGTGGTTCAGGTGCGACTCTTCCTCCTCGTCCTCAAGGTCTGCCTGTGCTATCCCAGTCCTGCATTCAGGACACCAGATCACCGGGTCCTCCTTTCTGTACATCAGGTTTTTCTGGTAGAGATCAAGGAAAGAGAGCTGGGAGATCCTCTGGCTCCTGTCATCTATAGTTGTATAAAGCAGGTTCCAGTCAACAGATATTCCGAGACGGTTCCATATCCTTCTGTAGTTGTCACGTCCTTTCTTAGTAACTTCCTTGCACTTCTTGATGAATTTTGACCTGCCCATGCTGTGCTTGTCAACGTCAAGCTCTCTCTCCACATATCTTTCGGTTGGAAGGCCGTTGTCGTCAAATCCCATTGGGTAGAATACATTGTAGCCGAGCATGCGCTTGAACCTTGCTATAAACTCTGCCTGGGTGTAGCTCATGGCGTGGCCCACGTGGAGGTCTCCAGATACATATGGAGGAGGTGTGTCGATAGAGTATACCTTGCCAGAGGCTTCCGGATCATAGCGGTATATCTCCATCTCCTTCCATCTCTCCTGCCACTTCTTCTCAACACTGTCAGAATCGTATTTCTTTGGAAACTCCGACTCCATCCTACCTTCTGACTCTGAGTTTGACATCAGAGGAATTTTCTGTAACAGGATTTTTATACCTTGGTGGCTGGGAGTTTACTCCGCCAGACAAGTTTGGAAATTATAGACAGATATTTACCGGTAATGTCAAAGCGCAGAACGAGTAGCGCAATCACTGTGTTTTCTCCAAATCTTTAAATTCGAACGACACCAATCAGTGAACAGAGGTCCAGAAAATGGTCAAGTGCAGGAAATGCGGAAAGAAGTTCAAGGGAATTAAATCTCTTAGAGCGCACTATCTCGGTAGCAAGGATCACAGCTACAGCAAGGAGAAGTTTAAAGAAGAATACAGTGACGGGGAGAAGGAAGAAGCTTCAGGAGGGGCTTCGGAAGGAAAAGAACTTGAGGAAAAGCTAGATAATCTCGAGGACCAGATAGGAGATGTTAAAGAGAAACTTCAGAGCCTTGAGGATCGAGAGCTTCTCAACGAATTGGAGGAGTTAGGGCTTTCAGACCAGATAGCGGCGATAGAGGATGCGCTAGGTGTGAGAGATCCAGAGAAGCAGAAGGAAAAGTTGGAAAAGCTTGGAGAGCTCGTGAAGCAATGGGAGAAGCTGAAAATTCCGGAAAAAGTTAACTGGCTGTACAAGAAGTACCGGGAGCTTGAGGAACGGGTTGAGGAGTTGGAATAGACAGTTTGTTGAAGAGGAGTTCCTGAAATTCTAAATATTTATAAGAATTAGGACTTATGTTGTCTCAGGGTGACAACTATATTGGGGGAAGAAGTAGAAGAGGATGTGGAGGTCGAAGAATCTTACAAGAACTCAGATAACTGTTTGATCGCCACACATATAGATCCTGGCTGGGATGCTCCGAAGCAGTTCCGTATAAATGTCAAAGAATATCTTGAAGAGGAGGAATACGGGGAGTTCATATATGTTAGCAGCCCCTATCGTAATAAAGGTAGTTATGAAGGGCAGGCGGATCAGGTTATAGAATCGTCAGGAGGAAAAATAGGCAATACAGAGGTAGATGAGATATTGGATAGATTTGGCAGTATAACCCATATAGGAGCATATTGGTGTAGCTGTCATAGACGTACTTGGAGAGATCTGCTGAAAGGTTTGTACAGGATAGAAGAAAAGCGCAGCTACACCATAGATATGCCCTTGCATCTTATCACTAGAAGGATTGGACTAGCTTCTTCTTATATGGGTCATGAGGATGAGGGAAAAGATCTTGGTGCAGATATAGATATTAGGTATGATATAAATCAGATTTACAAGAATGATCTGGGTCAGAAAGGTGAGATAAAGAGAGGTTTTTTAGGTGTTGAGTTAAAGATTCAAGAAGGATCTGAACCAAACATAGTCTGGGAGATAACTACTGGCTCTGTCTAATCTACAAACCTCTCAAGCCCTTCTCCGTCTAGACTGTACGGTTGCTGGGGTAAGCAAACCAACACAGCCGTTTTTTAAATATTGCTACATAATTTTTGGACAGCTATGAGCAGGATTGTTATAGACAAAGAAGTCAGGCATGGAAAGCCAGTAATAGAAGGAACCAGAATAACCGTGGACGAAGTAATGGGTATGCTGGAAAGCGGTATGAGCTACCAGGAGATCGAAGAAGAATACGGTCTTGCCGAAGAGGATATACTTGCAGTCCTAGCTTGTGCATAGATACTAGTCCGTTGTAAATACTTCAATGTTTCTGGCGTCTATATTGTATTTTTTGAGCAGTTTGATCATATCGTCTTTGTGCTCTATAGGAATCAGCACCGAGCTCTTACCGATTTTTTTACCCCCCCATTTTTCAAGCATGCCTTTTATTTCTCTATCCTCTGTACTGTATCCATAGAGCTTATTCAGAAAAGATGTCCGTTTGTCCCCCGTTTTTTCCCAGTAGAAGATAATGGAATGCTGTGCGCCTCCAGGGAGCTTTTCGGCTTTAAAATCTCCCCAAAGGACTATACCTGTAGAACTTATGCTGGCGTGGATACTTTCCCACTCTTCAAGCTTTCCTGTTTTTACGGAGATCTTGTTTGTTATTCCTTTTGACCTGAAAAGAGTGCACCTACGGCTGCTGTAGAACTCCTCTTTGATCCGGTCTATCTCATCCTCCAGATTATAGGTGGTGTCTACAAATATGTCTACATCGCTTTCCTTGTCCGCGGTTCCTCTGGCAACCGAGCCATAGAGCACAATCTGGTCTATCTTCTCTAGAACCTCTACCTGATCTATTAGGAATGATGCAAATGCGGAAGCGTAGGCTTTAAGATTCTTGTCCAACTATATCACCTGTCTCGGATTCTACCAGCTCTTTAAGTTCAAGAAAATCGTCTATACACTCTTGTAGTAATTCATCGTCCTTCAAAGGCGAGCCGTAGGCTACATCATCCCGGTTATCCTCTATGCTGGCAACTAAATCTATAGGAGTATCAAGTTCAGGTATGTCCTCCAGATTACCTGTTATCTGTCGTTTGAGCTTGTTCTTTATCCGTTCTTTTTTCTTCTTGAACCAGTCGTGTTTCAGCCTTGCACCAGGTTTCATGAGATCTATCCTATGCAGGTAAAGCTCCAGCAGCTCAACAGCGCCTAGAGATAGCATAAGAGCCAACCGCCTCTGGTGGTTTCTCAAGCCTTTCGGATCGTCCAGCGCTGTCTGAATCTCATCAAGCGTTTCTTCTATGGCTTCGATGTGTTTCTCTTCTCGGATTTATGACACCCGTCATTTTATTTTATGACATCTGTCATATTTAAACCTTGGGATGACACCTGACATAATTTTTGATGACAAGTGTCATACAAGCTCAGTCAACAAACCTCTCAAGCCCTCCGTTCTCGCCAAGATTGTAGGTCTTGTTGTCTGAGGCAAGCACTATATTGTCCTTCTCGTAGTTTTCCTCCAGCCACTTTTTCTGCGCTCCAAAGTTATACACAAAGCTGATTCCAAAGTGTTGGAAGATGGCGCGTTCTGGTTCGACCTTGCGCACGATCTCCGCGCCTTCCTTCAGATTTAGGTGGTCCTCCCACGGCTTGTCGTATGGTCTCATAGTGTTGATAACAAGGAAATCGGATCCTCGGACCTCCTCTATCAGGCCCTCGAAGAATCCCGTGTCAGGTATGTAGGACAGGGAGGATTCTTCGGTCTCGAGACGGAAGCCTGCAGTTGGAGTGTCCTTGTGGCGGGTCTCAAAGAAGGAAAGTGATATCTCTTCATGGCTGGAGGGGTTAAACTCTTCTCCTTCAGCAGCTCTTACTTTACTTTCAGTGCAATCTAGATGGTAGTCCTGTAGGACGCTGTCATATTCATTGAGCCCTAGTACAGATTCAGGAGCTATCAGAGTTCCGCATTCCTCGGTACAGCCATTGGTAGTTGCCTCAATAACAGCAGCAAGGTCTCCGTAATGGTCCAGGTGGTCGTGGGAGCAGAACAGGTGGCCGATGTCCTCGAAGTCCACTCCGTTTTTCAAGCCGTGGACCAGTGCTCCAGGTCCTGGATCGACATACATGTGGAAGTCGTTGTGTTCCAATAGGAAGCCTCCTGTCTGCCTAAGCTGCTTCATCATGCAGAATCGGCCTCCACCGGTTCCCAGGAAGGTCAGCTTCAT
>JAXINT010000059.1:0-16792 GCA_034190605.1 Asbonarchaeaceae archaeon (SeqCode)
AAACCCGGATTCAGAATGGGTTAACCATCTAGGTCGTATAATCGATGCAGAGCGTTATGAAGGAGAAGTTTCCAGAAAGAAGAGGGGCGTAATGGCGTAAAAATAAATGTCAGTCCTTGACCTCTGTCTCACTAATCCTGTATAACACCGTTATACAAGTCATTTCAACTACATCAGGGTAAAGGGTTTTTAATCCGCAGCCCCAATAACTACTCCATGGAACCCTACGAGAGACCTGAGTTCAGCCATGCAACATCGTTCCTGTTTGTCCTAAATCTTGCAGTTTTTGCAGCCACCTTTCTCATATCAAGCCCTACACATGTCCTTTCAACCTATTCCTTCTACCCGCCAGCATTTCTCTCAGGAGACTTCTTCAGCATTATAACCTCCGGATTCGTACATGTGGACATACCTCACTTGTTCTGGAACATGATCTTTCTCTGGATCTTTGGAAGAGTTGTCGAAAGAGAATACAACGGATGGTGGGTTCTAGGGATATACTTCACAGGCCTGGTGCTCGGCAACCTGTTCACAATGCTGCTCTTCCCAGAGATCTCCGTTACAGGCGCTTCAGGCGCTGTATTCGGACTTATAGGCGCCGCCATACTTCTAAGACCTATGAAACCCTTCCTGGGCTATGAGTTCATGCCGCTGGCGCTTATAGGAGTTGTCTACATGATACCTTCCTTCCTGAATATGTTCAACCTCGAGAACCAGATAGCAGACATCTCTCATGTAGGAGGAGCGCTAGGAGGAGCGCTTATAGCATTTGCAAGGGATAAGGAAAGAGCTGAACAGGGTCTCTGGATAGTTATTGCGTTTGTGGCGCTGGTTCTTGGGATTGGGTTGATGTAGAGGGGCTTTACAAGAACTTAGGCTAACACTTCTCAGGAATCCCGGAGACACCACCGCCTCCAGGCCTTGTCCACAGCTCATAGCAGTATACCGGGCTCTCTTTTGTACCCTCGCCTGTCTTCTGTCTACATGCCCATTTCTGACTATCCTTGATCTCATCAGGACATTGCGGCGGTACTTCTCCGCTACAGTAGTTGTCCGCCCTACTTTTACATTTGCTCTTTACAAGCCTAATATTCATATTTTCAAAGGAGGATCCTACAGTATCCTCCTGTTTTGTAGTAGTCTGCTCAAAAATACTATTGACTCCATATATTACTATGGAAGCAGCTAACACAGCTACTGCAAAGAAAATAAGTTTCCTACCGAGACCTCCTTTTCTCTCTCCTATCTTTCCTCTCATTTCAATATTCCTCCAATACATTCAAAGTAATTTCCATGTTTAAATCATTTTGAATCTATGATGTCGTGTCCTGACTAAAACCAGATGGAACCTTAAAGCTTTTCTTTACACATAGAGCTACTGTTGGACCCAAACGAGACTGATCCTGGCCTTCCTCAGGATCCTTAATACTACTGCTATCCTTTAGCCGGAACAGCCCTCTTTGGTCCCAGTCGCCCTCACAGCTAGGGCCCTCAAGCGGAGCATACCGAAAATCAACATACTCCGAGATAATATTACTTACACATATTCTTAGAGCTTCATCATTCTCTATTACAGGGCGCTCACCGCCTCCGATTCTAGCCCACCCGCTTACTCCGTCTGCAAAACTGACTCCAGTATTGAACCAAAGCTCTTCTTTAGATCCTCCCGGACATTCTCTCCTCGCACTTATACTTTTAACTGCATCACAAGTTTCGCCCTTCTGGCCTCCCCCGTTTAAGTAACATATACTCCCAAACCTGCTGTTAAAGTCGCTATCTATACACAGGCTCATCCACTGACCAGAATCAGCCTTTCTGCCTCCATCCCCTACACCCCAGTACTCAGCATCCGTAGGGCCAGGAAGAGTATTATCCAAATACCTGAAGCTTACAACCGTATCAAAATTAGCGCATTTTATCCGCGCATAATCCTTACCTCCTACCAGTAAAAGCTTGTCCTCGGTATTTACTACATTTGATTCTTCGTCTTCTCCTTCTTTCTCTTCACCTTTCTCTTCACAAATTTTGCTCTTCCAGTCCTTCACATTCTCAATCTCGTCAATGTACTTGTCGCATTCTTGATTTATATGATAGCCGTCAATGTATTTGACCCAATCCTTACCCTTGTTCTCAGGTTTACAGATAAAACCTTCTAGACTAGACATGCAAGTCTTCAGATTCTGGACCTGCGAATCCCTACATGGCAAAACAGTCTCTCCAAATGTATTCTTAATGAGATTTTTACAAGTCCTCCTTCCCTCAGTAGTTTCCACCTCAACCTCTTCCGCCCACTTCTTCATAGCTCCCTCCTTACCATTCAGTTCTTTATCAAGGTAATATTCTACAGCTCTTTCACTACATTTACTTCTCTTCCTGTTATTACAAGTTCTTTTCAAGCCCCTGATTTCGGCATCTGAGATAGCGCCTTCTGCAACTCCGCCTCCCGTCCCAAATATATCCTGCCAATAGAAAGCAACAAGTAACCCGGCAATTATAAATACCACCACAAAAATAGCCTTATACAGGAGCTGTCCTTGCCTCATATTATATCAACTAAAGGAAAAATTATAGTTCAGGAGTTAAAAAGCTTTGTCTGGTAAGAACTAATAGATAATATCCTGTTTCATCTAACTAATAGAAACCTAAGAAACCGGGCAGACCTTTCTCTCAATTATATTATCTGCAAAACAATTCACAGTTTCTCCTTCAACTGTTATAGTAGTATCGATAGAGGAGTCTGAAGAGACACCCGCACCATAATAATAGGTGTACTCTACAACACCATCACTAGCAGCTGGGCCTATATTACAGCTCATATCATTACAGGTTTTTTCAGCCTTCGGATCACCGTCTCCTTCCTTAACAACTTCCTCCTTACCATTCTTCTTCTCTGTCTTATCCTCAGCTGGTTTTGTGTCCTTGTTGGACTGCACTTGGAAACGCTCGCTACCACCTGCCGCATATCTATCACAGATGTTATCCTGAATCTCTCTCGCTATATCCTTACACTCCTTCTCTATCCTGGCCTCTTTACTGTAGCTAAAGACCTCTGAGATACCAGAAATACCGCTACCAAAGATAGTCAATATGGTAAGTGCTGCGGTCAACAGAAGTACTGCGACAATGATTATAGTAAGTGTGAAGCTTATTCCCTTTCTACTCATCTCTGGAAAGCACCTACCATAAAAATAGCCTGTGAGGGTATAAATAAGTTTTCACGGTCAAAATCAGTAAATCCTATTGAAAACCTGCATAAGTGATATAACAGCGTTATACATGGGGGCTGGACAGGACAAGTAAAAACAAAATAGAACGCTCTTCTATATTAGGTAAATGATGGTTTGGTTGAGTAGTTCTATGGGGTTTAGATTTCTGTGTAGGTGTTTTAGGTTGAAGAAGTTGATGTAGTGTTGTAGGTAGCGTTTGCATACGCCTTTGAATTTGTGTAGCCAGCCTCTTAGGTGTGAGAATAGTCCTTCAGCGGTGTTTACGTGTGTTCTGTCTTCTTTGGCGTATTCTCCTTGTGCGTGGTTGACTGTTTTGTGTGTATATTCGCTGTCTAGTGTTTGGTATGTGCGGAATTCATCTGTGTTGATTATAGCGTCTTTAGAGATTTTTTCTGTGATTGTGTCGACTGTAGACTGGTTTACGTGTTCTGCTACTGTTAGAAGCATTTTTCCGTTTCTTTCTACTATTCCTATGACGGGTGGACGGTCTTTTTCGTATGTTCCTCGTCCTCGCATCTTTAGACCGCGTTTACGCGGTTCTTCTTGTGGTGTTCCTTTGTTTCCGGCGTTTATGTAGACTTCATCGATTTCTACGTTGCCGGAGAAGGTGTCGTCTATAAGTTTTTCTGGGTTTATTTGAGTTGCTACGGTTTTGATAAAGTCGCTTACTGTTTGCCAGTGTCTTTCAAGTTCTTTTTTGATTCTGTTAGTGCTTTTTCCGTCCTCATGGGCTTTTAAGGCGTATAAGCATTCGTTTAGATGCATTCTGGTTTCATCGAATACTGTTTTGGTTCTGTCGTTAAAGCATTTTCCGCAGGCTCTACATGCGTATTGCTGTATATGGTCTTTTCTAACTCCGTTTTTAACGATTTTATCGGATTGGCAGTGCGGACAGTATAATCCGTTTTTCCAGCGATGGCTTCGCAGTACTTCGGCTGCTTTCTCCTGTGAAGGCATGAAATCAGTTGTTTCTAGCTCCAACATCTCTATCAATTTATTGGGAGAAACCCTCTTAAATAGTTAACCCTTCAATAATTACCAATTAGACAATAGCGAAATAGAAAAAGAAAACAGCAGCGCCAAAACTGCTGCTGGCTGTTACTGAAGGTTCCTTTTTTACTTGGAGAGCTGGATGTGGATTGAGGAAACGTTGATTGTGTCTCCTTCATCAGTGTCGATCTCATCGGTTCCAAGGTTGATCTTATCGATGTCCGCGTCCTCAACAAACCGGTTGCGCACGATTTCCTCAACGTCAACCGCTCTTGAGATAGCCTTGCCACGAGCCTTGATGTGGACTGTGTCCTTTCCATCATTCATCTGTGTTACTACAGCCATTGCATAGCTCATAGCGGGTTTGGAACCTACGTATACTGTGTTGTCCTCTGATTCTTCCACTGCTTCTTCTGGCATTTTTGGATCACCTAAATTACAGGAATTGAATGCATTCTTATAAATAAAAATGTTTTGCCGGCTTTTGAACAACAAGAAACATGGTCAAGAGATTTCCAAAATAAATGATAAGTGCTTATATCCCTCTTTTGTAGGGATTCTGTAGCGCTCATCTTTCACTTCTATTCTACTACCTGCTTCAAATTGCTCTATGCTAACACTGAAACCTCGATATCGGTCCTCGTTCTTCTTATATTCCTCCTCATAATACTCCTCTAACTCCCGGGAGTCTGCTTGAGCACCTTCTATTCTTGAGGATTGTGCAACCGAGAATGCTATTTCGGCGGCTTCTCTAAACCGGTTGTCTTCTGCAAGTATTTTATTCCCAAAAGAGAAATAGCTGTTAAACTCTGCAGACCCCGAATCACATGATACTCCCAAAGGATCAGCTTGATTCTCAACTGAAAAAACTAAACCTATCCTTTGATCCTTTAATAACGGCTCTTCATAAAAGGTAATAGTTAAACCACTCTTCTCATTTTTAATCTCGCACCCGGATCTGACATCTAGAGAGCTCACAATCTTGTCCATTTCTCCTTTTACGCTCTCCTCTAAATTTTGGAATACACGGCCTAGAAATTCTGATCGGGACATAGATCTCCTATCTATTTCAAAACCTTCTGAAGCAATTTCAAAACTCTTATGATGAACCTCTTGCTTAAAAGAAGGTCTAAAATAGGAACTAACAAGATTTTGGGAGAGGAAGCGAGATGCAGAAAACGGTTTTATATCTTTAATCTGGTTCTGAAACTCTGCTTTAGCAATACTTCCTCCTCCAGAACCCGCCCATACCATAAACACAGCAGACATTACTATTAACGGCGTTACAATCACCAGAATCCTTAAAAGACCTTTCCTATCCATAACCTGATATCACCTTCATATTGCCTTCTTCCATCAAGAAGTTTATCTCCGCTTCCTCCCCACTAGGTATGGCAAGAGGTAAGTTAACAATTGTTCTTCCCTCGGAACTATCTCCTTCAGAACCAGCTTCAGAGGAAATCTGTTCATTTGTTACTTCAAGAACTGTTTTTCCAGACTTAACAATCTCTATACTATAAGGGTATTTTGCAGTATCTTGATTAGACAAATATTCCTCCATCCTAGACTTAAGTAGCTTCTTTATTTCTTCAGCGGATCTTGTATCTCTGCATCCTGGATCTTCTCTACGGCCCTCACAGTATAGAAAATCTATCAGAGTGTCCTTCAAGCCTCCATTATCGGTTGAACTGTACAGCACCGTCTGAGGAAGCTGAAGAGCAGAGTATGTAAGGGAAGAGAACTTTAATTTGCCTGTAGTAGACTGTGGTGAATCCGAACCTTGTGACATGACGCCACCAATAAAACCTGTCTGCCCTTCTATTACAGTACCTGTTCCTCCCCCAGATATTGTAAATCCTCCTGATACATCTCCTATATCTAATTCATTTAACCCTTCTTCCGACACCTCTTCTATATCAACATTGAAAGCTGCTGTGAATAGTAAAGGGAAGCCTATAAAGAAGATGAACAGTATAACAACAAGTGCTGCTATCATCATAAAATTCTGGCCTTTCCTTTTCATTTTGTTACCACCACTCGCATGATTCCCTGCGCTACCTTACTGTTCTTGCGGCTGTATATAGAGATTGGCATGGTAAGCCTAGGATATTTTTCTTCAACGGACATAGTATCCATATATTCTTCTCTTTGGATCTCGGAAACCTTCATACCGCTATCAGACTGCTTTATCTTGAAATAACGGCATTCTTCAGAAGATGCACTTCTAAAACAAGATCCTGAACCAGGTTTTAGATTAAATCCAATATAAGTTCCAAAAATGTTAGAACATCCAAAAGACCCAGTTTCAATGGCTGATCGATAGAATACTCCTCTATCCTTTGTGGCACAGGGTAGAGACATGACTTTCTCCATAGTTGTTGAAATCCGATATACTAGGTTGCCTTTAAAGACAGCGTCCTGATTAACTCCTTTATTTAGGAACAGTGCGGTGCTCATAAAGAAGGCTAACAAAGTAACTAGCAAAATAAACATAAAAGCTCGGGATAGTTGCCCCTTACTCATGAAGGACACCTCCTAATAGAGTCTAAAACTCCAGATCTACAAATCCAGGCATAGCCTTTCTCCTGCATACAGGTTTCTGAGATACACCTATCAAAGTTACATTGTTCGCCAACTTCTATCTTACCATCGTTTGTTATACATATCTCTGAAGTATCCTGGAGAGTACTATCTAGTTCCTGAGACTCAAAACTATTGGATAGCCTCGTTGAAACCTTTATTAGTTCTCCTTCAAACTGTATCTCCACTCTATTGCTTTTTATATGTAGAGAAGATATAGGTTCTTCTAAAGTGATTGAGGCTGTAGTTCTAGGAGATGTACTTGCAAGTTCTAGAGCTTGAGATGTCCTTACAGCTGATAAGAGGTTAGAAACTTTATCTGAACTTCCAACTATTGATCCACCCTCTTGAATAACTATTCCTATAAATGCCACTGCTACTACTGCAGAAGCTATTATTCCCATAACCTGCTGAAAAGAGTATTCTACCATTTTAGTTTATACACATATTTTATAGAGGATAGGATAAAAAAGATTTGCTCCGATCGGTCAGCCCGGCCAGTATAGAGCAGCATCTAGATTATTCCATAGACCTGGCCAGCCCCCCTCTGTGTTTATATTCTTGGGATAACCCTTGTCCATAGATTTTCTCTCAACATCCCACCTAACATATTCATTGCCCTTAAAGATATAGATTTTATCACTCCCTCCTTCCCCCGTATCTGGCAGATATACAGCTGCATCCAGATTTTCAGTAAACCTTTCAGGCATTCCTCTCTTGTTATTTCTTCGCCCCCATTTTGGACCCCATCCACTTTCAATGTTTTCTCCCTTGAAATCCTGATTTCCGCTGTTCACATCCCATTGAGAATAACTATCTCCTTTAAAGAAGTAAACCTTGCCTCTAGTAGGCCAGTATACTGCCGCATCGGCATTACTTTCAAATTCCCCCCACTCATCAGAACCAGCTATCTCTTCAGGGCCTAGGTCTCTTTCATCCGAAGCTATATCCCACCGTATATACCTTTCCCCTTTAAAGACATATGCTGCTCCGTCATCACCTCTCGTAGGCCAATATAAAGCTGCGCCCCATCCACTAGCAAATTCTTTACCTATACCTTTTTCTCTCTCATCATTTTTACCCCAACCTTCAGCTGCCTTTATCTCTCTAGGGTATTTTGAGGAATCGTAACTGTTCTCCCCTTTCTTCCATCCGATATATTTGTCGCCTTTAGCAAAATAAGCACTATCAGAGCCCTCTCTAAAGCTATCTTCGGTAGATCCGGGGTTCTGATTCGGAGAACCGCCAAAAATTCCGAAAATAAATCCTATGATAAGTATTAGTAGAATTACATTAACTACCATAAATATGATCTTATTAAACATCAACCCTCCTTTTCTTAAGCCATCATCAATTTTCATCCCTTCTCATCCCTCCCTTAAAGCTATCTATACTTCTTGCATTGGCAAGTTACTTCCTCCCCGCCAACTTCAACGACTACCTCATCCTTATCGCTGTTAAAGCACTTAGAACTACAGATATTTCTACGCTCGGTCTCGTTAAAAGTGCCTCCTATTATATCCTGAGCCTGTTCAGCTGTCTTCTCTCCTTTTTCTTGTGCCGAACCGGTGCTTGAAAGTAACCAACCTATCAATATTGTAGCAGCTATAATTAGGATGACTAGTACTACAACGATTTTCATCGTCAGGCCTCCTTTCCTGCATCTTATCATATTTCGTATCTCCTATATTGAATTTACGAATCCTACAGGTTTAAGTTTAATCTCCTTTATCTTTCACTTCAACTTATCTACTTTAACTACTTTTTTCATCTACTCCTCCACCTCAAATCATTCGAGGCATCCATTTCACTGCCTAATCCAACAATCAAACCGCCCGAAGAAAGTTTCCCAAACACCTTATCCGCAAAAAATCCTAAAAGATCCTCGCCAGTACCTGTGAAGTACAGTATCAACTCAGTAATTCCCCAGGCGGCTATAGCGCCTATTAGGATCAGAATTATTGTCTTCAAAGACAGTCCTCCTTTGGAATTTTCTTTGGTGTCAGACATTTTTATCCTCTACAATTTAAGAGCAACTTTTCAAGTTATCAAGGTCAATTGTCTTCCGAGACCCTTCGCCGTCAACCTCTCCTAAATGTTCTTCATATAGAACAATCTCTACTTTATCACCTCTCTCTTTTAGATCACCTAGGTCTTCCCAATAGGCGACATCTTCATAGCCTGTTACTTGAGATGAGGCATCGCCTAGCAAGCTAAAGACGCTTCCTGAAGGTGCAACCATATCTCCTATAAACGGTAGATTCGACAGCTTACTTTGAGGGAGATTGTCCACAAAACTCTCCATATGGTTTATAGTTTCTATCTTCTTTTCTTCACCTGAATTGATATCCACCCAGCTATCCCAGATTTCTCCTTCATCCGACCCGATGCTTTTGTACAGTTTTACAAAATCTTCTCCTCCTAATCTTGAGCCTAAACTAACCATCATCCCCGTATTGGGAACAAGTCCGTCCTCCAGTCTATTGTTATTAGCATCTCTAAACTCAACTTTATACTCATATGTTAATCTTCCGGTGTTTTTAACCCAGACATAGAACAGGACATTTGTACCTCCGGTAGAAATACCTAAAAATCCTCTGTCCCTGCAAGCATCTACTCTAGCTATTTTTCCAACTGGCTGATCTAACTTATCAATAAACTGCTGAAGCTCTCTAACAGCCTCCCTTGCCATATCCAAAGGGCTTCCTAAACTGAAACTCGCCAAAAGAGCTGCTGCAATAAGTGCTATCAATATGTAGATAATAGTAGTCACTGCGATACCGCGTTTTCGGTTCCCAAGCATAGATTGCACCTCTATATTTGACTATAATCCTCTTACTTTAAATTTACAGGGTTTAGGAGCATCCAGGGAACTTATCCAGATTCAGGGTCTTGCTATCAATAGCTCCTTCATTCTGCTCCCTTATCTCCACAGTAACCTGGCAGCCTCCTACCTCTGCCTTCACATCTTCCTTATCCCGAACACCTACCCCTAACTCGAAGGTATGCTGCCTCTTACCCTCAGGGAAATCTAACCAGTTTAAATCAGGCTCTTCGTCAAGCTCCTCTCCGTTTGCATTCAACAGGAAAGCACCTATATCGTAACCTCCTTTCGAAGTACGCTTGAACTCTACCTCAACTAAAAACTCGTTCCCATAGCTATAATCCATATATGGGCGTGCTGAAGATATCTTACCAATACTTTCAGCTCCTTCTACACTCTCCTTACCTGATGAACCGCCCTCATTACTACCCACACCATCCTCTAAAGAACAACTCAGCCCCATAGAAGCAAACATACTTGCTAATGGATCGGGGAGTCCGGCAACTACTTTCTCCATCTGCCCGCATGTCGCTCCTGCAGCCGAAGATAGAACTCCTGAGCTTAGAGCGTAGATAGTGGCAGCACTGATAAGACCGACAACCAGGCTTACAAATATGAGAATCGTTTTTGTATCGACTCTGCCCTTATTTCTGTTCCACAATAGGTCAAAAACATTGATCATAACTCAGACACCCCTTATAATCCCAAATGCTATAAACACAACTGTAGCAAAAAACAGGATTGCAAAGAATATCCATACTATAGGCTTTACTAACCCTCCCTTTCTTTGATTCAGTAGGTGTTTTTTTACGATTTCTTCTGCATCTGCCATTTCATAGATTATTGGTATTTTGAAGTATAAAAAAATGTTTTAATCGCCCTAACCCACACTCCTTATCCGAAATTTAATTAGATTCAGGCAATTCCTCCCACCTGAGATATTATCCCACCAAACAGCAATATCAATAGGAAAGCTGCGACCGTATATATGAGAGAACCAAAGATCAGTATTTTTCCAACTGCAGACCAGCGCTTTGCAGGCGATATTCCTTCCGAAATACGGCTGTAGAATGTGCCAAGCAAAAATGAGATCTGAATTAGATACAGCCCTACCACAAGCTGCATGATTTCCGGAGATACACCCGAACTAAATCCAAGCAAATCTGTAGGAGCAGAACCTATACCTCCTAATGTACCTCCGCCAGGCGCCTGACCTCCTGCACCCCCTGCAGAGATGTTTGCCTTGACTCCTGTAAATATTTCGGATATCTGAGCAAAAGACTGGGTTATCACTGTACCCATTCCCACCGCAACTCCAGAAACAACTGGCGCAAGTATATAGGCTATAAATACCATAGTAGAGAGCGTATCGCTCATCACATCCTCAATCTTTCTCTGCGTTTCTTTAACTTGCTTGAGGTAATTAGATATTGTCTTCATCGCCGATGATACTATGGAGGTTCCTTTGCCCGTGGATTCTCGCACTGCCTTCATTATGGACTTTATTAGATTTGAGGGATAGTTCCAGATAACACCTTGCTTCTCGTCAAATACAGCCTGGTCGAACGTCATACCCATAGACCTTATGTTGACTGAGATATCCTTCAGCATCTGCTGGATATTTAGGCCTTCAGTATTCTTTATAGCCTTGTTCAGAGCTATCTCTATAGGAGTTCCTCGCCTCATTGAATCTCCGAGCATGTAGAGCGCCTCTGGGAACTCTGATTCGATCTCTTCTATCTCCTTCTGTTTCTCAAGCCTCTCCTTATATCCTAAAACAAAGTAAAGGCCGACAGATACTGCAGCAGAAAATGTAATGATAAGACTTCTAAGCATCTCTACCCAAGAAGGACTGGCAATAAACTCCTTGTAGCCCAAAAGTACCTGTAAATAGTGTTGAAGCGGCCAGTAACCCAATACCAAAAACAGAAGAAGACACACTGACCATAGAGGTACATTCACAGATCTACCGAAAACCCTCATTGAATACTGGCCTACAGGAGGAAGTTTCCCCTCTTCCATAAGGTTAGACGAAGTTGTAGGAGGTCTCGAAAGCAGTACCTGTCTCATTATTAGGTATACAATCCCTGGAAGAAGTATATTGTAACCTGCAAATAGATAGATAGCGAGTCCTTCCCCTCCTATAAATGCAGACATGAGAGGGAAGAGTATCATTATCAGAACGGGTAAAAGCACTCCTATCCCCTGTACAACCATTACCGGAGTCTTGAGATCTCGAGCATACTCTTTCATCTTGTTCCTAGTAGCACCAAGAAGATTGTCTATAGCCTCTGAAAACAGTTCAAGCCTCTTCTCCTGACTTCTCTCCTGGAGGGCGCTACCTAGTATGTTTACAGTCTCCACAAAGTCCTTATTGTACGGCCGCCAGACCTCCTTGTATCTGTCAAGCGCCTCATCTATCCCCGTGAAGTTACCTACCTGAACACTCCACAGCATTCTCCTGAAATCCTTTGCTATATCTCCCTGCATGTTAGAAGCCACAAAACTCACAGCGCCTTCCAGGTTAGGTGAGCTCCGCATGTACACCACCATGTACAGGACTGCCATGATCAGGTCTCCGGAGCCAGTTATAACCTTGCGCTTGGCTGCTATTATCGGGTAGAAGATCAGGTAGATAAAGATGCCTATAGGTAGAACAAGGGCAATGAGCTTGAATATCAGAGGTATTGGAAGGATAATTGAGGGATAGAGGAGAACTGCAGATACTAGCCCCCATGTTATGCCTGTAGGATTAATCTCCTCCAGGTCCACATCCCAGCGCAGCAGATCTACAGCGTTTTCCAGATCTTCCTCCATGTCCTCAAACGGCTCCATGTGAAAAAGTCTTCCAGAGAACTCTGTAAGCTTCTCGTACCAGTTCCTCTGCTCTGCCTCTCTTTCTGCTTCCTTAAAAATATCGTATTCCCTGGAGCTAAGGCTCGAACCATCTCCAGAGCCGGGAATATCCGCATCCAGCTTCTCGCTCCATTCATCCAGCTTTTTTCTGTCTTCTCCAGCCATTTTCTATCAGAAACTCTGTTTTAACTTTTCAAAGGTTCAGGACACCACGTTCTGCATCCAGCTGTCCCATCTATCAAACACCTCCTCCGTGTCAAGGCTTCCTATCTCATCTATAACATCTTCAGATATGGTGTGGAACTTCTCATTGGCTCTTGCCACGAAATCAGCCTCCATCAGATCGGAGTTGTTTGTCTGCCTGGCGTATTCAACGATCTTCTTCTTGTAGTCTGCTCTAAGCTGTATGTTGTTCCATACAGCGTCCCAGTTGTTCTTCCATTCCCTTACATTAGAGGCGATCTCATTCAATATCATAGACTCGCCATTCAGTAGCGTGTCAGTAGGCTTTAAACGGTCGTCCTCAGCGTCATACTCCATGAGAGGCACGAAAGCGTTCTCCTGAAGCGGGTCATCCTCCCATTCCTTCCTGACCTCTGTTATACTTGTTATTCTGCGGTACTTGTGGAGTCCGGAGGGCGAAGTAAGCCTGTTTGCAGTTACAATTATGTCAGTAGCCTTGAAGCTCGTCCTCGGAACTCCCAGGTCGTTCACTACACGGTCAAACACAGAGTATGCGGACTCTCCGTGGATAGTTCCTGCCACATAGTTTGCCAGAGCTCCCACTCTCATGGCCTCGTAAAGCGCCTTTGCCTCTTCTCCACGGACCTCTCCAACGATAAGGCTTGAATCACCCAGCCTTAGAGAAGTTCTTATAGCCTCGGCAGCTGAAAGCTCCGATTCAGTAGTAGTTATAACTGACTCGCTCTTCAATCTCTCTATATTGTATCCTAAGCCCTGTAAATAGGGTAGAGGAAGTTCAAGAGTATTGTGGGCAAGGATATTAGAAGTTACAAAGTTCTCATCTCCAGGAACTGAGACATCATACACCGTCCCTTCTCTAGAGATCTTCTCCACTGATTTAACCTCATCCCAGAATATATCGCTGGATGAAAGCTCCTTAAGACCTTTAACAACTTCTTCAGAACCTGTTCTAACCACTTCCTTAAGCTTTTGCCTTCCCAACTGGTTCTTCCTATTAATGTAGTCGTTAGTATTCAGGCCAGCTTTAGCGCATAGAGCCTTAATAGTTTCGCGGGGAAGAGGTATTATATCAGTAGTATCATGTGTTGAGATTTTGCCTTCAATCTCCACCTTATCAGACTTATAATCCTGGAGGAAGTCTATTTTATCCATAAACTCTCTTATGCCTTCTAGATCACTTATCCTCATAGACCTCATCTTGCCCGAGTCTCTAGCCCTTCCTCTTATGCCTTCAATCAGAAGAAGTGTCTGTATATCCTCTATAAGCTTCTCGTTTATCAAATCTATACCTATTTCGTCAGGAGTAGAATAGCCGTCACCGCTGTACATACCTCGCAAGAATGCGCATCTCTGGTCATGAGCCGCGGAAAATATCCAGCCGGGAATTCTCTTGGAGTACGCATCTCCTTCAAATCCGAGCAGCCGCATTATCTCTTTCAGCACCGTAGAATTAGCCATCAACGTGTGGCCATCAGAATGATGCTTTATAGGGAGACCTAATTTTCCAAAAATATTTCTCACCACTTCTCTACACTTCTCATCGGAAACTGTCACTAATACACTCCTATTGTCATAACAGCCATCAGCCATCCATAGGCCAAAGAACTCCATGATCTCATTGTCAAATTCCAGCTTCACAGGAAGCTTAGATGACTGGCGCTTGTGCTTATACTTAACTCTCTCGGGGGCAGCATCTATATCCATTTCTGCAAAGAACTTAGCAGGGATAATACTCTCACGGATCCAGTAATCTACAGTGTTTTGCGAGTAATCATACTTCTCAGACAGCTCTTTCAACTTCGACCTATGATCCGACAAATCTAGGCCCACAAAGTATCCCTCCAGCTCTTCAGCTTTTTCAAACAGATTCAGCCTTTTTCTCTCGGAAGGGACGTCAAGCTCTCGCGGGGTGACTATATAATCTCCTTCGGAAAGATCAGTAGGCTTTATCTCTTCCATAGAGACATCCTTGCCCATCGTGAACAGAGAATGATCCTCTGTAACTCTTATTTTCCTTCCCGTACGTGTCTCAACCTCGTAAAGTGCTTTTTCAACAGCATGTCTCATAAATAGGGATACCTCACGCCATCTCAAAGTTCCGGAATCTGACATCGAAAGAACTTCAATATTGTCAGGATTAGATCTCAGTATATCCCTATCAGATCTGTCTCCAGAGCCATATTCTTCCAACTGACGGTCTATCACTTCACCTATCTCCTCATATCTAACCTGTCCATTATGCCTATAGAGGATAGAACAGTCACCCGTGACGCTGTCTTCTACCGATACTATACGGTTGTTCTTCATCAATTCTACTAGAGAAGCTCCTAGAAGACTTGACTTTCCTGCAGACCGGGTTCCGGCGTATAGAACTGACCGAGCCCCATCTATAATGAAATGCAGCAGGCCAGCTGCCAGGGGTGTGAGGTAGTCCACGTCAATGTACAGTGGGAAGGTCCATGGCTCCGACCTGTGGCGCCTGAAGGCATATGCAAGGCCGTCAGGGGACAGGTTCCGTGTCACAATAGCAACTCTGGCTCTACCTCCAGGGACCTTTGCAGAAGTGTCCAGAACCGGGTTGGCCTCGTCCAAGGGTCTTCCAGACTTCAGTCTAAACCTTGTAGCCCATGACTCCACGTCGTCTCTAGTGGGTACAAGGTTAGTCTGACACTCTCCCATCTCTGCGTGTATTACATATATGGGGGCGCTGCCTACAGGAGCGTTCACATAGATGTCCTGCAGTTTCTGGTCCGCAAGAAGCACCTCAAGAACTCCAAGACCTGCAGTGTATCGTGTCAGTATGGAGGCGAGCTGGTCCACCTTGTCGGGAGATAGGTCGACATCTCTCTGCTCCGAGATGTTCTGTACCATGTCCCTGCCTATGTTGAAGAATATCTCTCTTGTCCTGCCGGGCTCAGCAAACTCGGACTCCTCTGGCTTGTGCTCGGACATGTACCTCCTTGCAACGTCAAGTATCTCGTACTCCCTGTCGTTCAGGTCGAACTCCGGAGGAGTTATGTGGTATCTAGGCCTCGCATCGTCCTTGACCCTTAACAGCCTTACCTCAGTGTCAACGTTATCTATGTCGTACCTGTCAACCTCTCTGGCTTTCTCCGGAACAGTCCGCATGTACCGGGTAAGCATGAAGTTAGGTCTTATTGTAGGGGAGAAGACCTGCCTGTATATCTCTCTATTACCTACATGGTATCCTGCAAGCTCGTCCTCGACCTGTTTTATCAGCTCAAGTTCCTCCAGCTTATGTTTCAGAGGTTTCAACGTGTTCTCCAGCCAGTGCTCATAGCAGTTAGCTATCCTGTCCGGAGACCTTTGGATCTTGACCTTTACCTCCCCGACCTTTCTCTTGATCTTCACAAACGCTCCTATAGGATCTTCTCTCAAATCCTGAGCTATAAGGTCCTGTATAAAGCTCTGTGCAGTGCTTACAAGTCTTTCGCAGTTTTCCCGCATGTACTGGTCAGGCTGAGTGAACTGAGGGTCTCTCCTAAGTCTTTCAGTTACAGAAGCAACCTCGTTGAGAATTCTCACTTGGTCGTAATTGTATTCATAGTCCCTCTCCTGCGCCAGAACAACTCTTTCAACATTGTCAAGCTCCATCAGGATGTCCATGACCCTGGCCATTACCTGTGGAAAGTCCTCTATAGATGCTGCATAGGTGGAGCCCTGTAGGTTGATCCTGACTCTTCCAGACTCTCTGTCAAACTGGTAGCTGCCTACATCCTCCTGGAACGGGTTTCTGTCCGGCTCCTCAGCTTCTGGCATGTGTTACACTCCCTGGCCAAGACTTGCATCTCGCTGTATTTAACTTTTTACGGAAGTCAGGGCGAAGAAGGATGATTTTCTAAATATGGAAAGCAAAATTTATCCAAGAAAATGGATAGAAAAGAAAGGAAAAATCATGAAAAAACCAGACCTGGCGAAGATAAGAGAAGATTTAGGGGAGCTTAAAGGATTTAAACTCGGAAGACAACATTACCAGATGTGCTAGAGTTTTTTCCCTCACATACTCTACCTTCAATATCTACCTTCACTAACTGCTAACATCCATAACTTCTTCCTCCAACTGTAGTGCTGCCCGGATTCCTCCACGCAA
>JAXINT010000110.1:0-15976 GCA_034190605.1 Asbonarchaeaceae archaeon (SeqCode)
TAGAAACTGTTCTGTCTCTTCGTCTAGAGTTAGTTCTTCTTCCGGATTTTCCACCGGAATCAGCTGATCCAAAACATTTTCCGCCATATTGTCACCCAAAAATAGCAATTTAATTTTATAAAGATTTTGGCCCTCTCTCAAGAAAAGTACCGAATCCAAAAAAAAACTAGAACACCTCTTACACAAAAACCCTCCTCTTCACAAATCCTTCAATATCAGCACAGTCATAAATAAAGACTATAAAAACCTTTATAAATCTATAGACCTATAGATATGTAGAAAGAAGGCGAATGGGAAAGTTTTATCTTCCGGAAACCCCGGTCGGAGCATACATTTAATTCTTTTAAGGAACTGAACTGATTTATCTGGCTTCTTTTATCGATCCAAAACTTCAGAATTTGATAACAAAGAGAGGCAAGAACCGTTAAATATATCCAGTGAGAATACATTTAGAGGAGGTTAAAGGAGGTCACGAGGTGTTCTGAACTATATGACAGTAGAGCTTGACGGACATAGCCTTACCATTGAAGAGGTAGCGCAGGTTGCCGAGAAAGGAGAAAAGGTCGAGATATCGGAAGAGGCGCTTGAGACAGTGGAAGATTCAAGAATACAGCTTGAGGAGCGTTACAGGGAAGGAGAACGCATATATGGATTCAACACCGGTTTTGGAGCGCTCGTGGATGAAGACATAGGTGATGAGGACATTATAACTCTCCAGAAAAACATGATATGGAGCCATTCCGTGGGTGTTGGAGACCCTTTAAATGAGGAAAACGCCCGCGCAGTGATGCTAGTAAAGCTCAACACGCTTTTGACAGGCCACTCAGGAGTCTGTAGAGAGACTGTAGAAAAACTCAAGAAATACCTGAACAGCAACATACATCCACAAATACCGTCTAAGGGATCTCTAGGCGCCTCAGGATCTATAGCCCCTCTCTCACACATGGTTCTTGCGCTTATAGGAGAGGGAAAAATGAAGGAAGACGGAGAGTGGCAAAATGCTGAAGATGTGCTCGAGAATAAAGGAATAGAACCATTGAAACTTAAGGCCAAGGAAGGACTGGCTCTCGTGAACGGAACCTCGTTTATAACAGGCATAGGATGTCTGGCGCTTCTAAGAGCTAACAAGCTTGTTAACACTGCGGATATAGCTGGTTCGCTATCAGCAGAAGCCATGAAGGCAGTTAAAGATGCTTACAGAGAGGACATTCAGGAGCTAAGGCCGTACAAGGGGCAGAAAGTCACTGCATCCAACATAAGGAAGCTTACCAAGAACAGCCAGCTCGTGAAGGACGATAGCAAGGGAGAGCTGCAGGATGCGCATAGCCTGCGTTGTATCCCGCAGGTACACGGAGCATGCAGAGAGGCTATAGAGTATGTAAAAGAGATATTGGAGACGGAGATAAACTCTATCACCGACAACCCTGTTATAATGGAAGACAAGGTTGTTTCTTGCGGGAACTTCCACGGACAACCTGTATCACAGGCCCTGGACTATCTTGGATCAGTAATAACCAGTCTTGGCAACATCTCCGAGAGGAGGATTGCAAAGATGGTTGACCGTAACAACAGCAAAGGACTACCTCCCTTCCTGATCCGGAGATCTGGGCTGAACTCGGGGCTGATGGCAACACAGTACACGGCAGCGTCTCTAGCATCAAAGAACAAGGTTCTGTCCCATCCCTCAAGTAGCGACTCTATACCCTCCTCAGCAAACCAGGAAGATCATGTAAGCATGGGTGCAAACGCAGCTAGCCACCTATTGGATATAGAGGACAACACTGCGGCAATAATTGCAATAGAACTTCTATGTGGATATCAGGGGGTAAACTTCAGGAAAGAAGAGCCTGGAGAAGGTACAGAAAAAGTATGTAGGGAGATATCAAAGCATGTGAAACCGCTAGAGCACGATAGGATAGTTAAGAAGGACTTCATTAAGCTGAAGAATCTGTTAGAGGAAGGTAAGTTCCAAGAAATACTTGGAGAACTTGGGAACTAAAAAATGTGGAGAAAGCTGCAGAAGCATTACGCTTTAATAGAGATAAGTGCCAAGAGGTATACATGAGAAAGGCTATTGCAGTGCTTGGTCTTGCGCTAGCACTTATAGTTCCCGCAACAGGAGCAGACTACAGCACTCCTCTATACACAGAGGACCTTACAGAGGACTTTGAGGCATCTGGCAACATTCTATCAACCTTAAAGGAGGAAAATAAGGTCGAAATCTTGTTAAAATACCAGCTGGAGTTTGTTAACAACAACTACAACCGTACAGATGTTAACTCACTTGGGATAGATCTAAGAGGATCAGGAGAGTTGATTTCAGAGAAGAATATAGGGTCTTTCGAGTTAGAATACGGGGGTAACAGGACAGAATTTATTACGTTTAAAACAGATAAATCAGCGCTTGTGGAAGGTATACTCTTCAGGGTTAACCATACGGCAACTCTGAGCAGCGGTGAAAGGACGACAAGATATGCTTCAGCAAGGATCGACTATGTTCCGGATCTTCCAGAGCAGAAGATAGAGAGCATAACCACAAGCGCCACAGAGGTTAAGAGAGGTCAGAAGATCTGGTTTAACGCTACGACAGATAATATAAGGGAGGTGAATGTATCAGGCCAGATAATCAATGTAGAGAGAGGTAGGTTCAGCGGAAGGATCAAGATACCTTCAGACCTCTCCGAAGGAATACAGAACATTCCTATAAGGATCAAAACAGGGAGAGCGAATGTCTTCAGAAAAAGCCTGGAGATAGAAGTGATGAACCAGCCACCAAACCTTACAATAGATTATCCGGACAAAATAGGTCCTGGAGAACAACTCAACGTAACTATAGAAGCCTGGGATGACCGCAACATAACCGGTATAAAGGCAGAGTTCAGGAACAAAACTCTAGAAAATATAACGGAGACATTAAGGCTTCCTACAAAAAGCCTAAAACCAGGAGTCTACAGCTTCAGGGTGACGGCATTTGACGGAGAAGGAAAGGAAAAAATCAGGAAAGGAAACTTTAGAGTAAGTAAAGAGAAAAAAGATGTGAAATCAGAGAGCTCAGAAGGAAAAGAGAATGAAGGAGAGGATGAAGGAGGGCGCATACCAGTAGTGAGGCAGTTCAGGAAGATCATGCAGTCGGTAGTAAGAGCGATAATAGGTATGTTTCTCTAGAGAGCTACAAGAAAAAATTTTGTTATCTTGCTCCATCAGCTTCTCTCTCACGCCTCTGCTTGTCCCTAACAGCTCTTACACTGGAATCATTCTCGTATGCAGCTATTATCTCGTCGGCAAGAGCCTCATGGGCATCAGTTTTTTCTGCAAGTCTATTGCTGTATGCTCCCTGTCCAAGCATCCTAAGAGCGAGATCAATTCTTCTTAAGGGGGAAACTATTACTGCCTTCCTTGCTATTACTCCTCCTCTCTGATACGATACTACTTCCTCTCTTGGAGCGGAGTTCTCTATTGCCTTTACAAGCACCTGTACAGGGTTTTCTCCTGTCTCGTCTTCTATTCTTTCAAAAGCTTTTTCTATTATCTTCCAAAGCTTCTCGGACTTTCCTACATTCTGGCCTGAAGTTATCTTATGCTTACTTCCTCTGTGACCTGCCACATATAGCCTGTTAAGCAGTCTCTCAACTATCTGTACATTGGCTCTGTAGAACTGTTGGTCGGGATGTCTTCCACGGGACTTTGGAGCCATGATGTTCTTTAGGTTGATGTACCTCCTTAATCCTTCGTCCTCTATCTCAGCCTCCTGGCAGTCCCATTTTCCGAACAGCTTTATGTCTTCTATAATTATCACCTTGTAGGCTTCTGCTTGTTTCCTGCGACAAGCTCCTCTAGAGATACACCGTTTACCTTGAAGACCTGGAATCTGACGGTAGGAAGGTCTCCCTTTGGACCTCCATCAGCCCCTCCAATACCTTCGACCTGGACCTCATCGTGCTCATCTATATGTTCTATGGCCTTATCTCCCGGCACGAAAGCGGTTAGCATCTTGCCGTTCTTGATAACCTGCACCCTGACACATTTTCTTAGAGCAGAGTTAGGCTGCTTAGCTTCTATTATACGCTTCTCCAGCACTATACCTCTGGCTTGAGGGCTTCCTTCCAGAGGATCTGACTTCTCCTTGAGGTTCAGCTGCTTTCTCTTGTACTTCTTATCGCTCCATCTGAACCTCTGCCTTCTCTGCTTCAGTTTTCTTGCGTTGTAGAGACCCATATTCTATCTCCTCCTTTCGAACTACGACTGATATTTTTATAAGTATTTGGGATTTCTAGAGGGATCCTGGACTATTCTATCTCAACCTCATCAACATCGAACTCCCTTCTCAGGAATCTCTTGATCACCTCAAGGTTCTTACCGTCCTTGCCAACAACTCGAGACCAGTCTCCCCTGTCTACACTTATCCTTACAGTCCGGGAATCACCGTTCTTCTCAAGCTTTACTTGACTGACATTGGCCGGAACTATGTTCTCAACGAATTCCTTCAGACTATCAGAGTATTCAAGGACCTTGACCTCTTTATCCAGATCCTCCTGGACCTTGTTTATAGTCTCACCGCCTTTACCTACAGCAAGGCCTACCTTGCCCTCTTCAACTACAAAATAAGCGCTGTTATTCTGCGTAAGCGCGTCTTTTACTTCGACACCTGTTATCTCTTCAAACAGATTTATGCTCCTAATCGTCTCTGTGTCAAACTTGATACTCATTTCTGACATTCCTCACTACTTGAAACTTTTTCTGTAGTCATAGTCCTGTAGAATCCTCTTCTTCAAGTCCTACCACCGATGCGGAGAAAGGTTTCCCGCAGATAGATCCTAGGTCCTCGTTGTTACCGTCAAACTCCAGTATCTTGTCTTCACCCGCTTCTTTCCGGATTTTCTCGGCCAGTTCAACTGGGGCGTTGGAAGCTAGAACCACACTGTCCAAAGAGTCCAGCTTCTTGAAAGTCTCATTGAAACCTACAACCACCCTATCTTCTCTGGCAGCCTTTCCTATCTCAGTATCAAGATCCATCTTCATCCTCTAACCGGGTTTTAATCCACTTTTTTAAAGTTTTCCTGTCCTTGTTGTCCTTCTCTGCTTCAAGAAGCCTGTCCAGGTCAAGGTCAGAATCCTCAACCCTAGATTTTATGTCCTTTATATTGTTATCAGCAAGCTCCTCGTAATCCACAGAACCCTCGGATTCGGCCACTCCTTCACCTTCTTCTGCTTCCTCCTCCTGAGCTTCTTTTTCCTTCTTCTTTGCCTCTTCTCTCTTCCTTTTTTCCTCTCTCAACTGCTTGCGCTTTTCTTCTCTCTCCTCGATTATGTGTTCAGGAGCTTCTGCAGGCTTTGCCTTGAGATCCATAGATCCTGTTCCTACAGGAATCATCTGGCCAACTATTATATTCTCAACAATCGAATTAAGAGGATCCACTTCGCCTCCAATAGCTGCTCCGGTTATATGTTTCTTCGTCTCCTCAAAGGCAGCTCGGGCAAGCGTGGAGTCCTTGCTACCACATATACCATACCTGGTGGCTCCGTTTATCTCACCGTCCTTTGTCATGGTGTCAGCTATAAGCATCAGCCACCTGTCATCCACCTGCATGCCCTGGTCGTCAAGTATCTGTTGAAGCTCCTTGAGGATCAGGTTGCGTGCGCCTTCAATTCCAAACACCTTCTTGAACTTGAACAGGTCGTTACAGACAGTCCTCTCCTGATCGACCTTGTCAATCTTAAGAGTCTTCCTCAGGCTTATACCTGCAGTCTGAACCCTCCACTCGCCATCTTCCTCAAGGATCACAACGTCCTCTATACCTTTTATTCCCTGTAGGGTAGTGTCCATCGCCTTCTTCTTCACTTTCTGCAGGTCTGTGAGGTCGTAGTCGTCAGAGCTTGGATAAATTGACAGCTCCTCCCCGTCCTCGTCTATATTTACCTTACTGAGCTTATCCTTCAGGCGAGAGATAACCTCCTCCTTATCTATCTGGTATTCCTCCATGACCTCCAGGTCAAGAGAAAAGTTGAGCTTTAGCTCCATGAGATCCAATGTATCCTGAGATATCAGGTCGTCAAGCTTTATCTGTCGGATCTGGGCTGCAACTTCCTTGGCATCCTCCTTGGACCTGTTACCCTCCTCCAGGTATACATCCATTATAGGTGTCTTGGGGTTTCTCCTAGCATTTATAACCTCTATCAATCGTGGAAGTCCCTGAGTTATAGATACTTTAGCAGCTCCAGCGGTATGGTATGTTTCCATTGTGTTATGAGTCACTACTCCATCAGAGGTTACAAACGTCTCGGTGCCAGGGACTGAAAGGTCGTATACAGAGGATTCTGTCGGCTCAACGCGCTTTATATTCTCTATTCTGTCCCAGAACACATCCTCATCCGCCATCTGTTCAAGAAGAGAGATTTTCTTCTGAACAGAGGGTTCTGGATCCTTGCTCCTGAAAAGTTCAATATATCTCTTAAGCGTGGATCTCCCGATCCTTCCTCTCTTGGTCGCGGAATTCACTCTCCGCACCGGTATCCCAAGGTCACTGCATATCTCCTTCAGAATCTGGCCAAAACCGGCAACCATATCCAAGGACTCCTGTGTCCCTGTCTCCATGTCCTCACGATACATCTCCACAAGCCTTTCTAGCTTCTCACTGTTCTCCTGCTTCTCACAGCCTATCCTCTCCCTGAACCTCTTGGCATAGGAATAAGGAACGGATAAAACCCACTGCTTCTGAGTCTTAGTTATGCTGGCCAGTATGCCCTGTGTGGACAGAAGCATGGCAATGTCCCTGACCAACTCTTCTGAATTTGAACTCGCTCTTATAACCTTCCTATCAGGATGGATGTTGCCATCTCCATCAAAATAACCTCTTAAGAGGCCCTGTATGAACTCTGATCCTGCGTTTAGCACCCAGTCCGGCAGTCTCTTGTCTCCAGCAGCTGATCCAAACAATCTATGATATAGGTCTGAAAGCAGGGAGGAGTTTATCTGGACTGTAGTGCTCTCATTAAATCCTGAGCTGCTTGAAACCTCCATGTAGCCCAGGCCTAGCTCCTCAGCCTTCTCGGCAATACTGCGCCTTATAGAGCTATTGTTGTTTGTAATAGATACATGGTCGCGCATAGCGTGGCCGTCAGACAGGTACATCCCGGCAAACCAGCCTGTAGACCTGTTAAGTTCCATGTTTTTAGGTAGATAAGAGCTGTCTGCGCCCTTAACCCTTATATATTCCTTCCTCTCTCTGACTTCTGTAGCTATCCTATCGCTGTCAAAATACTCCGTTATATCAACAGATTCGAGAGATCCCTCCAAATCTATGTTTCTCGCAACCGGAATCCTATCTCCTGGTTCAAGATCAGCTCCAGACACGGTCTTAAGCTCTGCGTCTTCTCTAACCACAAATGAATGGTGCGGTGTGGCTGTTATGGTTCTGCCGGACTTGGTGTCCAGCTTCAGTAGCTTTCTGTCAGGTGAATGTCTGCTCACTTCTCTGACAGGTTTCCATACAAGATTGGCTTTGCTGTCAAGTGTCAAGGCCTCTATCTCCTCTCCAATACGGGAGACCTCCGAACCGTTGACATCCCTTGCAGGCATCTCGTCCAGTATCTGATCGACAAAACTACCTATCTCAACTCTCTTTACAAGTCCTGACTCCGAATCTCTGATGAACACCTCCTCATCCGGATCAAGACTCATCTGGGTCGCAGGCTCTGATATGGACTGTGCTGCAATTACTCCAATAGCCTCTCCAGGTTCGAAGAGCATATCCTTGTAGTCTTCCCTGAGCTTCTCCTTGTCAGGATGGTCCTGATATACAGGTGGAAGCTCTATCTCCCTATCAGCCATCTTAATAGTATTTTCAGACATTTTCTATCACCTATACAAGATCTCCTCTGTCGGACTTCTGCGGATCTATTCCGTCCTCTCCCGCCGTGAACTGGACTATCTTGTCGTCAGCAGCCCTTACAGAGAGGTCATAGTCAACCCACAGGTCCTGAAGCGCGTTTGAAATCCTCCTGTACATGTATCCGGAAGTCCTGGTACGTAGCGACTGGTCCATCAGTCCCTCTCTTCCAGACATTATCTCGTAGAACATTTCTACCGGGTCAAGACCTCCGTAGATCGAGGAAGCAACGAATCCTCGTGCCTTTGGAGAAAGGTCTCCTGGCTTGAAGTGAGGCAGGCTCCTGTTCTTGAATCCTCGGGCTATCCTCTGTCCGCGTACTGTCTCCTGCCCTAGCAGGCCTGACATTACCGACACGCTTGTCATGGAACCTCTTGCACCAGACTCTGCCATGACTCTTGCAGAGGTATCTCCTATATCGTTCTCAACTATCCTCTCCACATCAGTAGATATTGCCCTTAGAGTGTTCACCAGCTTGACCTCTAGTGTCTCCTGCATTGTCTTTCCGGTAAGAGGTTCTATCTCACCTTTCTCATGCTTCTCAAGCAGGTCATCTGCCTTGTCCTGTCCCTCTCTTATCTCATCCTGTATTCTGCTTCTTGCATCTTCAGACACTTCGAGGTCCGAGGTGCTTATTGAGAATCCTCTCCCGTCCAGGTAGTGGACTCCGAGGAGAGTTACCTGGTTCAGGAATTCTACAGCTTTCTCTCTCCCGTGTTCTAGCAGTATCTGGTTTATTATCTCTCCACCATAGTCTCCGACCATGCTGTCGTCCAACTGGCCTTCGACAATTTCACCGTCCTCTATAACTATATCCTCGTTATCTACATTGACTCCTTCAGGGATAAACAGAGAAACTATCTCCTTGCCTGTGAAGCTCTCCTTGTCCGGAAGTTCCTTGTCGTAAGCTCCTGAAGCGATTATAAGATCGTATGCTTCCTCCCTTGAGATCTCATCGTCCTCAGTCATTAGGTACAGCCCTGATATCTGGTCCTGCATCATTCCGATTATAGGTCCTCCGAACTTCGGAGATTTTATGTGGTTCTGCACCTGCAGAAGCTCTCTAGCCTCCGCTCTAGCCTCTTCCGTCTGAGGTACATGGAGGTTCATCTCGTCTCCGTCGAAGTCAGCGTTGTAAGGTGGACATACAGCCAGGTTCAGTCTGAAAGTCCTGTAAGGCATCACCTTTACTTCGTGAGCCATCATGGAGTTCCTGTGCAGGCTTGGCTGCCGGTTGAACAGTACAGTATCTCCATCCTTCAGATGTCTTTCTATCTTGTATCCGGGTTCAAGCTCCTCTGCAATCTCCTCCTTGTTCTCATCTCTCACCTTCTTCCGGGCGCCATCAGGTCTGAATACGTAGTTTGCGCCTGGATGGCCGTCGGAGCCGTTTCTCACCCATTCTCTGGCCTGCTCTATATTATCCTCCTTTACTTTTACAGGTATTGTAAGTTTCTTGGCTATAGCGTCAGGTACTCCTACCTGGTTTATCCCGATAAATGGGTCAGGAGAAATAACAGTACGGGCCGAGAAGTTAGCTCTCTTTCCTATGAGGTTCTGTCGGAATCTACCTTCTTTACCTTTCAGCCTCTCCACAAGAGACTTTAGAGAACGGCCTGACCTGTGTCTTGCAGGCGGAACTCCAGACAGGGTGTTGTCAAACAGGGTTGCAACGTGGTACTGCAGGAGTTCCCACAGGTCGTCCAGTATGAAGTCCGGAGCCTCTATCTCTATGTTGTTTCTCAGCCTCTGGTTTATCCTTATTATATCTACTAGCTTGTGGGTCAGATCGTCCTCCGATCTCTGACCGGACTCCAGAGTTATGGAGGGCCTCATAGTTACCGGAGGAACCAGTATGTTGTCCATTACCAGCCATTCAGGCCTTCCTCCTTCTACTCCAAGCTCAGCAGCTACATCGTCAGGTATCTGGGAAAGCCTGTCTCTTATCTCATCAGCATCTAGCGGTTCACCGTCCTCGTAGTAGCTGTAAGGTTTCTCCAGCTTTATTTCTGGCTGTTCCACCTCACATTCAGGGCATTCAGTCTTACGGTTGCTCTTCCGTAGAGACTTGTCCTCATTCTTAACCAGGCTTGAATGGCATTCCACGCAGGTAAACCTCAAGAGGTTGCGTATCTTCTTTGAGTAAAGCACATTTACAACAGGCTTTGATAGAGATATATGGCCGAAGTGGCCCTTACACTTGCCCATGCGGCTTCCGCAGGTCCTGCATATCATTCCAGGGTCGAGAACACCTAGGTGTGGATCCATTACTCCTCCTTCTATCGGATATCCGTCGGCGTCGTACACCTCTGCCTTGTCTATCCTCTTCACAGTGAGGTTCTCAACCTTTTCCGGATTCATCAAGCCGAACTTCAGCTCATTTATCTTTTTCATAAATTTCATACCTCCATTTAGAGATTCTACTCCTCTCCTACCTCCATTGTTGGGTCTATCATAAGGGATTTGAGCTCGTTTAACAGCAGTAGGAATGCCTGTGGAAGCTCTGTCTTGCTTATGTCGGTCTTTCCACAGTCCGGACAGTATGTCTTATTCTGCTCCTTGTCATATATTGCGACCTCGCCACAGTTGTTGCATATGAATGTGAGGGTGGAATCGGATCCAAACCTCTCCTTAAGCAGTATGGCTGAGCCGTGGCCCACCAGTACGTCCTTTTCCATCTCTCCCAGCCTGAGTCCTCCTTCCCTGGATCTTCCAGCTGTCGGCTGCTTTGTAAGGAGGGTTACAGGACCTCTGGAACGGGCGTGTATCTTATCTTCAACCATGTGAGACAGCTTGAGGTAGTATCCAGGCCCTATGAATATGTCAGCTTCCATCTTCTCTCCCGTGGTTCCATTGTACATCTCTTCCTTTCCATCGTATTTGAAGCCAAGCTCCTTCAATGTGTCTCTCAGGCCGTCCTCTCCTTCAGAGTGGAAGACAGTACCGTCAGTCTTCTCTCCTCTCAGAGCAGCAGCCTTACCTCCTATAATCTCAATAAGCTGTGAAATAGTCATACGGCTAGGGATAGCATGGGTGGATAGGACCAGGTCAGGTGTTACTCCCTCTCCAGTAAACGGCATGTCGATTTCAGGAGTGATAAGTCCGATAACACCTTTCTGTCCGTGCCTGGTTGCGAACTTGTCACCCAGCTCAGGGATTCTCTGCGATCTCAACTTGGTCTTTATAAGCTTGTTTCCTTCCTCTGTCTCAGTTATAAGGGTCTTGTCAACTATTCCCGAGCTTCCGTGTCTTACAGTCTTTGAGGTTTCTCTTTCAGCTGCTAGACCCATCTTCACTTCTTCGCTGCTTCCAAGGAACTTTGGAGGAGATGTCTTGCCAACTATAACTTCGCCCTCCTCGACATGAGTCTCAGGATTTACTATACCATCCTCATCCAGCTTTGAATAGGCTGTTTCGGACTTGTACCCTCTTGAATCCTTGTCAGGTATTCCTATAGTATCCTTTTGACCTCCCCAGTACCGCCTTGACTCCGTTGTATAGGTTCTGAAATAGTGGCTTCTAGCCAGACCTCTCTCTATAGACGACTTGTTGAATATAACCGCGTCCTCTATGTTGTAGCCCTTAAAGCTTGAGATAGCTATAACCATGTTCTGCCCTATTGGATGCTCGCCGAGAACCTCAGGGAAAGTCCTAGTATTCACTATAGGAGACTGAGGGTAGTGCATAACATTGGACTTGGTATCATACCGGTTATGGAAGTTCTTTGTAGGCATTCCAAGACCCTGCCCTATCATCTTGGCTCCATAGTTCACACGGTCTCCCCTGTTGTGATTTGCATATACCACCATGGAAGCGGACAGACCAGGAATCGTGGCAGGATCGAGCTCCATGTGTGTATGATCCTCTGTTACTTCTTCTCTATCCATCGCAACAAGTGCATCCTCCTCTTCCTCCGCATCAAGGTATTCTATAGCTCCTTCCTCCACCAGGTCTTTTATTGTGAGTTCTCTGGTGTTCAATCGCTCAATATGCTCCTCGGTAAGTAGAGGCTCTCCATCCTCCACTATGGCAAGAGGACGCCTCACTCTGCAGGCGTCAGTGAATATCTTTATCTCGTCCTTGTCCTCTGCATATCTGATATTTAGCTCGCGGTCTACCTCTCCCTCTCTCCTCTTCTCAATTATCTTCTCCTTCAGCTCCTCGGGGTTGTCGTGGGTTCCAAGCAGCCTTCCATCAAGATACACATTTGCCATTTGTTATCATCCTCTCATCTCTCTTTTTCACGAAACTTTTTAGACCTCCTCAACACCTTCGTCCTCCAGCTCCTGTCTGAGGAGGTTCTTCTGCATGTCTTCCAGACCCCGTGTGACATCTGCAGATATCGCAAGATGCTTTCTCAGACCGATATTCATACCTTCAGGAGTCTTTATAGGACACAGCCTTCCCCAATGAGTTGGGTGTAGCTCTCTGGCCTCGAAATGCTGTCTTTGAGACGATAGAGGGGACACAACATTTCTAAGGTGGGAGAGCGTCTTTATCCTGTTACCTCTCTCCAGCCTCTGGGAAACTCCGGTCCTTCCTCCAACCCAGTTACCTGTAGCCATTGCGGACATTATCTGGCTTGAAAGGGTGTCCGAGACCACGGTAGACTGAAGGGTGGCTGGAGGCTCTCCTCTCCTCTTGGCAGCCTTCTGGAAGTTGTATTTCATCCTGGCCACGAATCCCCACTTACCCAGGAATACGGATCTGAACTGCATCTCAAGCAGGTCTCCTGCCAGGTTAAGTCTCTTATTGGAATAATGGTCCATGTCGTCGTCCTCTATATCGCCCTTTCCAAGAGCTATGACATTCTTTACCAGCGTTCCAAGGTATCTTGCCTTCTCCTCCCTGTTCTCAGGCTGCTGTCCTATGTGAGGCAGCATGTACTGGTCTATTATATCTTTAACACGGCTTTCCCTGTCCTTGTTAACTCCAGACTTCCTGCCTATATAGTCGATAGCATCCTCGGGCGTCTCCACCTCGGTATCGTAAAGGTTGAGGTACACTTCTCCCTGATATTCTTCTGATATAGCCTCAACTATCTCCTTATCAGTCTCAAGACCGCAGGCTCTCATGAGAACTACTGCAGGAGTCTTCTTTACATTGGCAAATGATACATTCACTATGCCGTCATTTCCTCTCCGGAGAACATGTCTCTGCACGTATCCTGATCTCTCAGAGTTCAGACGGCAGGTTTCCTCCTCATCGTCAGTCTGGTATATTGGCTTGTTGTTAACAAGCTCTTCCATGGAAACTATAACCTTCTCAGAACCATTGATTATGAAATATCCTCCAGGGTCGGAAGGGTCTTCTCCAACTTCTATAAGTCCATCCCTTGTCATGTCCTGGGTGGGGCATATTTCGGAGCCAACCATTACAGGTATGTTTCCAAGCGTAACAGTTTCTGTCGGCTGTCTTGAGCCCTCGTAGATAGGTGTCATGTCCACCCTTATCCTGGAGGCATAGGTTATATCTCTCGTCCTGGCCTCGTTAGGTGTAAGCCTTATCATGGAACCGTCAGCCTCTTTGACCATTGGCTGCTCAATCTCCACCTCTCCCAGCTTTATAACAAGTTCCAGACCGCCAGGAAGCTCAGGCTTTATCTCTCCAACCTCGTTAAGAATCTTCTGTATCTTTTCGTTAACGAACTCGTTGTATGACTCTATATGGTGTCTTACCAAGTCCTGCTCCGCCATGCGTTCAAGGAACTTTTTCTGCATCTATGATCTCCCTCTTTCTTATTCTGAAACTACGACCCTGTAATAGTCCGTCTCTCCTGCTGTAGGAGAGTCTCTCTTTATGTGAACCACGTCTCCTGGCTCAACATCAAGTTTTCTAGCAACCGGATCCTTCTGCGAAATCTCAGGCAGATTCTGTCTATTTATATTAAACTTGTCCAGAAGTTGTTCGACCTCTTCCTCATCCATCTTCCTGTGCTCCGGAACCAGTTCGTGACTCTGGATTTCTATGGCCATGGTTGGGATACACCTTAAAGGTAAACCTGTACGCCTTGAACCTTAAACCTTGAACCTTAAACCGCACAACCGCACCGCCTTGCACCAACTGAACCGCCCACACCGAAAAGACCCGTGCTAGGAATCCAACAAGACCAACACAAGTGCAATACTGCAATACTACAATACTGGCTCGATACTAGCTCGGTTTACTTGTGAGTCAGACAGTTAAGCACTGGTTGGTATGAAAGACCTTTTGTTGTTTTAGGGTGACTTTTTCTTTCCTTTGAACGTAAGTTTTATAAAGGTGTTCTTGGTAGGGGTGCGCTTGAGTTTGCTTGAGCTTTATTGGTTTTTACATCCAAACCTTATCTCAAGGCTTATATCAAGGCACTGTCAAGCGTACAAGGGACAGACTTCTCTTACGCATGTAAACTTTTTAAACCCTTTGCCATCTAGCGCTGGATAGCTGGGACAGTATCCAGTTAAGGTTGTTTTTCTCTGGCTTAGCTGGATGAAACTGGATTTTTTAGGGGTGTGACATGAGGGTAGCTCAGTTACTATGACCTCCCCAGAAAATGTAAAGTACCTCTATGGAGAAGAGGCAGCAGTCAGGTATATAGCCCGTAATGTAGCACATGATGGGTGGGCTAATATCCGATCAACTGGTCATCTCAAAGATCCTAGTGGTTCAAGAGTTTGGTCTGATACCCGGGATGGAGATGAAGTATATACAGAAACTGGTCATCTGGTAGGGACTTGGGACATACCTGTTAACTCAGACTGGAGTGAGGGAACCTACACTTTTGAGATGATGGTGGAGGATCAAAAGAGTGGTGATACAAGGTCTGACACGGTTAAGCTCACAGTTACTTCCGATAACGATGTATCTCCAAAAATAGTTATCCATTCCCAGCATGAGCAGGAACGAGGAATTACTGACGAGTTTCCTATCTTTCTTTATGGATTTACCCACAGAGGGAACTACAACATAAAGATTTGGCAGCGTATGTTCAACCCTGATGGAGACCAAGTATTTGATGAACCTTTCCAAGGAAACCCGGAGGGCAGAGCTGAAGGCCGACTTAAGGACAAAATAGGGTTTACCGCCTCTTCAGGATCCTCCGCAGGCGAATATATTTTTGAGTACGAGATAGAAGATATTATTGCAGAAAATACCTATAAGGCAACTAAGAAAATACAGATAAAGTAGATAGACCTTCTTGAGTTAATCTCATTTGAATAAACATTTTAGACCGCATCTTGTTACAGAAACTGCACTTTCCTGCCCTGGGCGCTCTCCTTTCTTCTTCACTCCCCTAACACGGCACGGACCACTAAAAGCTATGAGATATAACTCCAAAATAATTTTTTTTGTTTCTAGAAAATAAATACCAGGAAAATCGGCAGTATCACAAACATAAAGACTGCTGCAGCCGCCTCCTTTCTTTTCAAGCCTTGAACCTCCATTATTCCAACAAAAAACAGCCTGAACTCCCATATTGCCACAAGTAGGTTGATAAGAGGGATCCATCCTAACAAAAACATGGGAGTGCTCCCATACGCTACAACATTATACGTTTCTAGAAACTCTTCAAAATCTTTATGCTCAGCTACAAGACACACAAAGGTGTGGAGTAAGATAGCTTCAACAAAGGATGCAATTACTGTAACCAGCCAAACAACCGCAAAGTAGAATAGGATTATAGGTAACAAGGAGCTTGATATGCCGGGCAGAGCCGATAGTTCGATCGGTAACGCAGATAACAACGCCGCCAGCAATATAGAGTACCCAACAGATTGTATTATTGCAAGATATGTTACAAATCCTAGAGAGCCTCTACCAAAAGGCATTCCTAAATCCTGCGATTTTAATCTTTCAAAACAACTAGAAGGACTAGAGAGCATGTCCCCTATGTCCTTTATATGTTTCATTAAGACCGTCTCTGGTTCTGCCTTATTATCGGAGGGCATTAATAATTCCACATATATATAGCCTCACTTAAATAATTGTTGTACGCTCTTCTATAGACTGTGAACGATGATTTGGTTGAGTTTTTGTATGGGGTTTAGATGTCGTAGTAGGTGTTTTAGGTTGAAGAAGTTGATGTAGTGTTGTAGGTAGCGTTTGCATAC
>JAXINT010000124.1:0-15755 GCA_034190605.1 Asbonarchaeaceae archaeon (SeqCode)
TATCCCTGTCAGTTATCATTGTATCATATCTCCTAAAATTTTGTAGTAGTTCTCCGCTCCATAGAGGAGGATATGGTTGCGGACAGCTTCCTTCACCACATTTATTTCCCCTCCCTTGCTCTTGAGCGCTTCAAGTACTTCCTCTTCTCTTAGGAAGACAGGGTGGAGAGGATAATCAAGCGGTTCCAACCGGGCTTTTATACTGTTTTCCAGCTTTTGACCCTCTTCTCCTTTTGGCAGTATAAACAGCAGGTCTATGTCGCTTTCTTCGTTCTCCTCGCCATTTGCATAGCTTCCGAACACCATGGCTGTGAAAAAGGCGCTTTCCACCTTTTTTAGCTGTTCCTTGATTACCTGTATGGATCTATGTCTTCTCTCCAGATCTTCCGCACGCAGGCCTTCTATATATGCAAATAGAGGCCAGTTTCCGGAAGTATTTGGACTGCACCACCTACTTCTGCCCTTTTTGTTGACCTCGATAACCTCTTCTTTCGACAGCTCCTCAACCGCATCGTGAGCCTGTCTGTAGTTGATTTCCGCTTCCTCAGCTATTGTTGATATGTTTTTCTCTTCCATAGGGTCGGACAGCAGTACCTTCAGTACTTTTTCGGAGGCGGCAGTTATTACCATTTGTAATAATACTATTACAAAAAGTAATAAATGCTTTGGGGTGTGGAAAAGGGTGGCAAGGTGCTTTTCAGTCCAGAGCCCAGTTAGGCGTTGGCTGTCCGCCGTTGGATGTTGGCTGTGAACGGTTAGATGTTATGGGGCCAGATTCGCTGTGGCGGAGCGTGTAGCTCAAGTGCTCTGGCACATCCAAGCCTAGTCCCTGCCACCCTGACAGGCCTTATGGCCTGCCAAAAATATTGTTAGATCTCGATCTCCTCAGTTAGATTAAATCTCTGGAGTGCTGCGTCAAGCTTTCCGCGCTCCTCTGTCAGTTTCTTTACCAGACTTTTAAGCTCTTCTTTGTCGAACCTGGACACCTTAACCACGTCACCGCTGTCCCGGTATAGCGATCTTTCCTCGGTGTCTTTCAGGCTTCTAAGGGATTTTATCTCCTTGTCAAGCATATCGCGCCGGATACGGGCTTCTTCTGGAGTGAGGCCTAGTTCTTCTATCTCCGAGTCCACGTTCTTCCTTCGGAGCGCCACAGTTATCTGGAGGAGTTCCTCTATAAGTTCCTCGGCCTCTTCTGTATAACTCTGCAGATCCATCCTGCTTACATTTTCCTCGTCCCCTATCCGGACTTTTTCCACTGCTTCATCCTCCCTTTCCTCCCGGAGCTCTGCCAGCTGTTTGATGAGATTCTGTCTCTTCTGTATTAGTTCATATACAGTTGTCTTCATTTTTGCACACCTCCTACAGAACACATGACAGACGGCGCTTTAAATAGGGTCGGGAGAAGCTTCCACAACTTCCGATAGAGAATTCAGGTACGTTTAATTGATTATAGAGATTAGTCTCTGGTTGAAAGTATTTCCGATAGCTTTTCCGTTGGTATAACAGTGTTATACAATAGTGGTGTTGATTTTATCAAGAAGTGATTTGAACTCCGTATAGCCCGATTCCTCGTTGAAATGTCCCGCACCATCTATAAGTTCCAAACCGGCATCAAGCTTCTTTGCAAGTTCTTCTGCCTTCTCCAGCGGCACATATGGGTCATCCTTGGAATGGAAGATGTAGAAGCTTTTGCAGTTCTTTCTGATTCTCTCCCAGTTGAAGTCTTTGTCTACAAAGCTCCTGTTTATCCTGTCGAACTTTGGTATCCCTAGTTTTCCCACAAAACCTGAGACAAAGAAGCAGGCTCTTATAGGTTCTTCCAGCTCTAAATCCTCGAGAATCGAGAGGATGAAAGCCGGTCCAAGGCTGTGTCCTACAAAAACTGTGTTGCCACCGATTTTTTCCATATAGGGTTGGAATCTCTCCTTCCAGACCTCCAGCTCCTGGTTCTCTGGAGTTGGAAACTCCGGAACGGAAACCTCGTGTCCTTTATCTTCAAGCTCCTCCTTCAGCCAGGGAAACCAGTTCTCCTCTGGATCTCCATATGCGCCGTGGATTATGAAGATTTGGGACATTGGAGGAAAATTCCACATACAAGTTTTTAAGAAGTAGGGTGGGTGCTGAACCCTCTATTCTAATCTTGAGAGTCCTCTACCGGCACTATCTCCTCCCAGTAGCTGTAACCGTTTTCATCCTCTTTAGATCGTGGTTCTCTCTTGTATCTCTGTGAATTATCAAGCTCAACGTTGTAGAACTCTATCGGCTGGATTAGATAGTTGCCTTCCTCCACCTCTACAGGTCCGAGTTCTCTTTCAGGAGAAAAGGGAGACTTAAAGCGGTTGTCTTCTACATGCACAATCTGTTCACCTCCGCTCATACAGGCGTTAGCGCTTTCAGGTGCTGTGTATACTAGCTCCCCCATTGTACTCAGACCTCCATGTTTGTAGTAGTCTTCATCAGCCTCTGTGCAATGGAATCTAGGCCTTTCCACAGCCTCCATGCTTGATATTTTGTAGATAGTAGCTATTCTTGCTGTTTCTGTGTAGAACTCCCCTTCATGTTTCTGTAGCAGCCACATCTGTTCGTTGCGGAAGTTGTTATCAGGTCTTTCAATTTCCTCTTCATCTGCTTCTCCAAATCTGTTGACGCTTTCCACCATCTCTTCCTCCAGTTTTTCCATAGCTTCAGATATGTATTCTAGCTCCATTAAAAAGCCATATTGCCGGAGGTCGAGGCCAAAGAGAAAGCTGTGAATTTCTTCAGCGCCCATCTGACTGAGTTCCTCCTGTTTTTCACGGTCTAGGCCCTTCCTACGCCTTCTGCAATCCTCAGGAGTTAGCTTTTGGTATATATACGTGTCAGATAGGGATTTGTTGCTAGGTTTAAAACGGTGGTTATAACACTGTTATATAATAGTTCTTCTAGAATGAACAGCCCTTGAGTGTACAACAACATTGAACACTCTTGGAGAGTGTACATACGCTTTGCACACTCAACTTCTGAGTGTGTAGTTTAAATGAACACCCACGATCCTGAAAATCCGCGCCACGAGTGTACACTATTATTGAACACCTGTGATATCTTTTTTGAACACTCTTGATTTTCCTGATCTACCGCCATATTTAAATAAAACCATATAGTCAACAGTTGACTAAATGGTCAACAGACTCCCTGGAAAAATCGATCGACTGAACGCTCTTGTTGACAATTTAGTAAACATTTAAAAAGGGGTGGCTTGCCCCCTTGGTTAATCGCCAGGGATCGGACCAAAAACCAGGATATCCTTGATTTTTCTGCAGTTCAGGATCTTCCTTGGCAAGATGCGCCCGTTTTTGCAAGATCCGGTATTTTCCACACGATCTTCCCTTGCCGCCCCCTGGTTAATTGTAGTAAATTCCTCTATAAACACGTAGGTGTTTTCATTGAGCGAACATTCCTCCATTAGTTTGAAATGCTGAAAGAGTGTTCAAATAATAAGAACAATCATTAGAGGGTTGTACATATCAAGCGAACAGTTAGTAAAGGGTATAGTTCCCTTCTAGACATTTAGAGATAATATGACTATTTTAAAATCTAATCTCAGGAGTCTATTTTTGTGTCTCGCCGTCCAGCTTCTGAACGAGATCCTCCATGCTCTCTGCGATCTCTCTTCCATGTCGGGTAAGTTCTATCAGCTTCTTCCTCCCGTCCTCCTTGAAGTCTATTAGACCCACGTCCTGGAAAGTATCTAGAACTTTGACTGTATGAGAATATGTGCACTCTACCTCTCTAGACAGTACTGATGCATAGTTCTCACCGGACCTCCTCTTTATCTCTAACAGAAGGTTGACTGGCTTGTCCTGCAGAAAAAATCTCTCCAAGTCTATATTTCGGGAACTATCTTCCATTATCACCCTAGGAAAGTAGGTCTACAGACATAAATACCTTTTTGTTGTAGGAAAGTAAACATATTGCATGTAAACCAGTGTTTGGATAGCATTTTTCCAGTACCATAACCCTCTCCTTTTCACATCTGAATTCTGTTGCGTGAACAACTCCCATATATAAAAGACTAACCGTGAAAGTCCAAACTACCTGCCGAGGTTGGCAGTGTCAGAAGGCAGGAAGGCAAAGAGGTCAAGAATAATGGAAATCTCCCGAAAGACCATAAACAGGCTGCTTAAAGATGCAGGAGCAGAAGAGATATCTGAAGGCGCTTTCCAGGAGTTTGCAGAAGTAATAGAACTGTATGCAGGATACATAACTGAAGAAGCTCTGGAGGTTTCTAGGGAAAACAACCATAAATCCTTGAAAAAGGAGGACATACAGAAAGCTCTTGAATAACTTAGGGATATCCATGACAGAGGAGATAGTTGACAAGATAGCGGACGAGACGGAACTTGAGAAGAAAGATATTGAGGAGAAGATAGAAGCCAAGGAAGAGGAGTTCTCAGGCCTTGTATCCGAGGAAGGCGCCGCACACCTGGTGGCAAAAGAGCACGGTGTGGAGCTTTCAAAGGAGGAGGACCGAGAACTTAAGGTAGAAAACGTTCTGGCAGGCATGAACAGGGTAAACCTCAAGGCGCAGGTCGTGGGTATAACGTCAGTAAATACCTTTGAGAGAGACGATGGGAGCCAGGGAAAGGTCAGAAACCTGGTCCTTGGAGATGAGACGGGAACGGTAAGAATGTCTCTCTGGAATGACCAGCTCGAAGTAGCGGAAAAGCTAGCGGAAGGAGACAACATCCAGATAAGAGGCGCCTATTCCAGAGAGGACAACCTTGGTAACCCAGAGTTAAGGATAGGAGACTCTACAAAACTCAAGAAAATAGATTCGGACGAGATAAAAAAGGTTCAGAAGTCCAGAAACTCTTCAAGCAGCCATACTGATGCATATACTCACCAGATTACTGAACCAGGATCCAGCTATAAAGTATCTGGAGAGATAGTAAAGATATACGCCGACAATCCTTTTTACCAGGTATGTCCAGAATGTGGCAGTTCTCTCAAGGAAGACGATGACTATGAATGCAATGAACACGGCGAAGTAGAGCCTGATTACAGGATAGCTCTGCCTGCCATCCTTGATGATGGTTTTGACAATATAAGATGTGTTTTCTTCAACGATAGGGCAAGGAAACTCCTGGATTCAGAGGATGTTGAGTTCAAGGGGAACTCGCGGAAGCTACAGGAACATGCTAAAAAGGCGGTAGGTTCAAGAGTTACAGTGAAGGGCAGAGCACAGGAGAACGATTTTTTCGACAGGATAGAACTCCTTGTAAACAATGTTGAAATGCCCGATGTTGAGGAACAGATTGAGAAAAAGATCGAGGTGATACAGAATGACTGAACAACTACAGGATCTTCCCGGTGTAGGTTCAAAGACAGCTGAAAAACTTGAGGAAGCAGGATACGACAGCCTAATGTCTATAGCCACTATGAGTGCTGCTGATCTTTCGGAAGTAGCAGATTTAGGCAGTAAGACGGCTAACAAGATTATAAATGCTTCTAGAAAGGAGCTGGATCTAGGCTTCCAGAAAGGATCGGACAAAATGGCTGAAAGAGAAAACATGTCAAAGGTTACACTAGGTTCTGAAAACTTTGATGAACTTCTCGATGGAGGAATAGAAACCCAGTGCATAACCGAGCTCTACGGAGAGTTCGGATCCGCCAAGACGCAGTGCGCTCTACAGCTGGCTGTTAACTCCCAGCTACCGGAAGAAGAAGGAGGAATAGGAAGAGGAGTTATCTTTATAGACACTGAAGACACCTTTGTACCGGAGAGAGTCAAGCAGATGGCTGAGGCAAACGGAATGGATCCTGAAGAGGTACTGGATAACATCTATGTGGCCAGGGCCTTTAACTCAGACCACCAGATACTCCTTGCAGAGAAGGCGCAGGAGATAATGAAGGACAACGACATAGGTCTGGTGGTTGTGGATTCCCTGACAGCACAGTTCAGATCAGACTATGTCGGTAGAGGCCAACTAGCGGAGAGACAGCAGAAGTTGAACAAGCACATACACACACTTCAGAGGCTTGCAAACACGTACAATGCTTCTGTGGTTGTAACCAACCAGGTGATGTCCAACCCAGATCAACTGTTTGGAGACCCCACATCTGCCATAGGAGGCCATATTGTGGGCCATGCTTCTGCTTTCAGAATCTACCTTAGAAAGAGCAAGAAGAACAAGAGAATAGCTAGACTGGTGGACTGTCCATATCTACCTGAAGGAGAAGCTGTCTTCAAGGTCACAGAAGAAGGCATAGAAGATGGTTAAGGCGGTTGATACACTAAGTTCCCAGGAACAGCTACACTCTAAACTATACTGTCCGCGCTGACTATTACAAAGTCTCCTACAGACTTGACAGCGCTGAAAGGAACCAGGTATCTCCCTTTCCTGTCTTCCTGAAGCTGTAGCTCCTCTATATGAGGTGTTGCGTTCTCTATCAGGATGTTCATCAGCTCTCCTGTTCCTGATACAAAACTCATATCAGCTACTTCTCCAAATCGTTTTCCTTCTTCTTCAGAAACTATTGTCTTACCCATGAGGTTTTTTCCTCTTACTTCTCCGGACATTTATTTCACCTATCCTCTATTTTGTCGCCATGTTTAATAAATGTTCTGCCGCTATGCTATCTGGACTGGAGATTCACTTGATGAAGTAGGAGTAGGATCTACCTTCCCTTTCCCTGTCCACTACATCGTTCTCCATCAGCCGTTTAAGTATGTTATTAACAGACCTCACAGCATGAGACCGGCTTTCATAGTCTTCAAAACCTGTAGTGTCAACTATCTCCCCTGAACTAGACTGACCTTCTTCTTTCAGTACTTCTAGAACTTTTTCCTGCTTAGGTGTTAGGTTAAGGTTGTCTAGATCGGTATTTTTAGCACCGCTCTCTTCTTCATCTTCAGTTTCTATCTCTTCCTCCTCAAGTATCTCTGAAACATCGTCCGGATCTATTATTGAAAGATCTTCACGGGCAGCGTGAACTACACACCTGTTACATGCACGTATCACTTCACGGGGAAAACCGTTTGTGTGATTGTAGATCTCTACAGCAGCCTCGGTTGTTAGAGGATCTAGCGATGATCCTCCAGCTCTCTCTATCCGCTTCCTAATGAGCTTTATAGATTCATCTCTATTCAAGGATTCCAGATCTATAGCAGTCGTTGCTCTACTGTGTAATGTATTTATATCTTCTTTTAGCCTCTCCTCAAATTCTGGAAGTCCCGCAGCTACTACTGATAGATTTTCTACATGGTCTATGGCTGTTCTAACCCATCTCAGGACATCTGTTGATGCCTCATGCCCTTCGTCTATTATGAGCAGTGCCGGCCTATCAAACTTCTTGTCCAGCTCCTCGTGAAGGTTATAGAGTGAAAATGAATTGAACATCTGGGAGATAATTCCTGGTTTGAGCACTTCCTTTTTGAGGTAGTCCAAGAGGTCTTCGTTGTTCTTTGGAGGTTTGGGCATGTAGAACACTTCACGGCTGTCCGTGTACTGAGAGGCCAGCCATTTAAGGAGATTGGTCTTTCCCGCCCCAGTTCTTCCAGTAATAACTGAGAACTTGTTACCGGCTGATATAGCATCTCTTACCTGCTCTATCTCATCCTTGTACCCCACCAGTAGATCGGGATATATCTTGAAATTGAAGGGGTTTTCCTGCCAGCCAAATTTGTTCATCCATTCCTTCATTTTTATTTCACCATTCATCCGAAAGGTTCATTATCCTCCGTGACTTAAAAACTTTAATTGCGACCTCTGTGTGGAGCGCCTCATGACTCTTTCCAGAGACCACCTTGAATGTGAAAAGGTCCAAGTTATTTATGTCTTCCGGTATCTGAATGTTCACATGTCAAGAAGATGTTTTATCTCTATTGATATAGAGGGAGAGGGTTTGCGTTCTAGCCTGGAGAGTTTCCAGCAAAAAATCTCTGGGATCGGGCTTTCCAATCCTACCAGTCCATCCAATTTCCACATAACTCTGAACTTTATTGGAGAGATAGGAGAGAATAAACTAGCTGAAGTCCGCAAAAACCTGAATTCTTTGTCAATGCCGAGTTTTGAATTTTCTGTTGAAGGCATAGGAGTTTTTCCGGATAGAGATTTCATCAAGGTTGTTTGGGCAGGAGTTGGCCAGGGAAGAGAACGCATGGAAAATCTGGCAGAGGCTGTACGCAGTAAACTGGATCCGGAGCTAGTTCAGGACAGGGAGTTTCACCCTCATATAACGCTTTCTAGGGTGAAAAAGATAGGCCGTGAAGAGAAGCGTGAACTTCAGTCTATTATAGATAAAAACCAGAACAGGGTTTTTGGGAGTATGGAAGCAGACTCTTTTCGTCTAAAGGAGAGCATACTAAAGGAGGGAGCCAAACATCGGACAATTGAGGTGTTTGATCTGGAATGAAACCTTCCAATAAGACTGTACTGTTCCTCCTGGTACTAGGGATTGGTCTTTTCCTTATCTCTGAGGTGATGTATTCTCCGGTGGATGTGAATGCCGCGAAACTGGATAAAGAACATCTCGGAGATAGGATAGTCACGCACGGAACTGTCAGCAGCGTAACCAGGCTAGATGAAGTAACCTTCATAGAGCTGCGTGAAAAACCTGAGATCAAGATCGTGAAGTTCACTGATATAGGAGATGTAGACGAAGGAGATAGAGTCCGGATTGAAGGAACGGTTGGGCTATATGAGGGCGATCTTGAGATTAAGGCAGATACTATAGAAACAGGATGATCCCTATACAACTATCTTCTGGTCTCTAAAGACGGCGTTACGCGTTACCAAGGATACAACCTCACTTCTATCCCCATAGAAGAATTTGTGGTTCTTCAGAAGATCAAATATGTTGCTTACAAAGAGACCGCCTTCTATAGGTGTTTTTTCACCCTCCTCCAACTTGAAGCCTGTTGTTATATTTAGAGAAAAGTCTCCTGATGTTTTATTGGCTGTATGAACTCCTGCTACGGAATCTATAATTATTGCCTCGTCTATTTCTTCTTTTGAACCCTTCTCTCCTTTTAAGACCATGTTTGTAGGTTGTATTTTAGGAGGGGAGCTGTATCCTCCTGTAGCATTCCCGGTAGATTTTACAGAGTCCTTTTCTGCTCTCTTTATGTCGTAAAGATAGTTCTTAAGAATCCCATCTTTTATTAGAGAAGTATCCCTTGAGGCTGTGCCTTCCCTGTCGAATCTCCGGGTGTTCACTCCTCCGTCCAGAGTCCCCTGATCAGTGATATCCATGCTTTCTGAGGCTACTTGTTCCTCAAGCTGATTCTGGAAGGGAGACTTGCCTCTCTGAACTCTTTCCGCATTAAATGCAGGGTAAAGAATCCCGGAGAAGATCTGGTATTGTGCGTTAGGGGTCAGAACAACTTCTTTTTTCCCGCCTTCTATTTTTTGAGGATTCAGAGAGTCCTCCAGCAGATCTACAGCTTTTTTAACTGTATATTTAGGATCGTACTTGCTCCTTCTTGTATGGAACCTGTATTTAGACTGTCCGTCCTTGTTTGCTGAGAAATAGGTTGCGAAATATGTTGATCTCTGGCTGCTTTCGATTCCGCATGAGTTTAGTATATAGGATTTCCCCACTACACGGGACACCGATCCCTCCGATATACTTGCTCTGTCGGTAGATATAGCATTCTTGGTTGATTCGGTTATCTCTTCTTCGCTTGTCTCTGCAGTGTCCTTGTCAAATATATCTTTTACGCCAGGAAATTCCTCTGATACAGGAAGAGATATTATCTTTGTCTGAGATAATTTTGCAAGCTTTATAGCCTTTTCTGCAGCCCTTCTTATGTCTTCAGGATCGGTTGTATATGAGAATCCTACCTTATTATCCACGAGAGCCCTTATCCCTACCCCTCTTAGATTTTCCGTCTCAACATTGTCTATACGGTCCTTTGATACCTGGCAGTCTATAGCTTTTTCTTCCTCCGCATAAACTTCTATCTGGTCGTACCCCTTTGCCTCCAATGCTTTTCTCATCTTTTCAATCATCTATCCCACCACCATCTCTTCAACCTTCATGTGAGGAGATCCAGTGTCAACGTAGACGGTTTGACCGCTTTTACCGCAGTATCCAGGATCACCTATGTTCATGTCTTTTCCAACCATCTCTATTTTTCTGAGTATCTCAAGCGTTTTACCTGATATAGAGGGGCCTCTTACAAGCTCCTGAACTTCGCCATCTTTTATTTTATAGGCGTGTGTAGTTCCAAATGTGAATTTACCTTCTGCTGTGGCTACCTGACCTCCTTTAAATCCTTTAAGGTACAAACCTTCGTCTATACTCTCCATGATCTCATCTTTAGAATGGTTTCCTTTCTCAAAAAAGGTGTTTGACATTCTTGCAAGCGGACTGCTGCTGAAGGACTGCGCTCTACCATTACCAGTTGGTTCGACATCCATACGAGAGCAGGTCTGCTTGGAATGTAGGAAACTGTCAAATACTCCGTCCTTAATTATCTCCGTCCTCTTTGCCTCCACCCCTTCATCGTCAAACCTGTAGCTCCCGTGGTTCTCCTTTTTTGTCGGATCGTCCACTACTGTAATTTCTTCTGATCCGACTTTTTCTCCTTTAATACCTTCAAATGTAGAATCTCCTGCAAGCACGGTATCAGCTTCAGAAGCATGACCTACAGCTTCATGGGCAAATAAACCTCCGAGTTTATCCCCTAAAACTACAGGCATACCTCCTGTAGGAGGTCTTGGAGCCTCAACTATCTTAACAGACATGTCGCCAGCTTTCTCAGCTAGAGATACAGGATCGACCTCTCTCAAATGTTCAAGTCCGTTTATGGATGCCGACCGCTCCAGGTGTGTCTCAGTCCTATCTCCTGATTTTGCCGTGGCATGACAGTATATAGAGAAATGTGTGGGGTTCTTCTCTATAAAGGAGCCTTCAGAGTTGACGAATATATATCTGCCTTGAGAGTCGCTGTAGCTAACTTTTGCACTCTTTATCTTTTTTGATCGATTTCTTATAGTTCTCTCAGCATCCTCTAATAGCGCGAGCTTCTGCTCCATCTCCATGTGTCCTGGAGGGATGTCAGCTCTCTGTTTGAGTTTCTTCTCGACATTAGGATATTCCTTGAGAGAGTATCCTTCTCTGCTTGAATTCTTGTGTAGCGCTTTTGCAGACCTGACCGCTTTTTTGGACGCCTCTTTTATACTTCCCATGTCATTGGTCGATGAGAAACCCCAGAAGCCCTTGTAAAACGCTCTTATTCCTATTCCTTCATCTCTTCCAGTGGTTATCTCCTCTACCTTCCTGTCCTGGATTTCCAGTCGGTTGACATCAAAGCTCTCAAACCTTATGTCTGCGTATTCTGCTCCATTCTTCTGCATGCTGTCGACTGCGTCTTCAAGTTTGTCTCTCATCTCTATCTATACCAGAAAATCTCCTCTCTCCATTATCTTTCTATCGTCAAATTTTATTGTCGGACTTTTTATTACCGAGTCCCAGTGGATCTCTGACTTTGAGGCCCCTCCATAGGAGGTGTTGTCTCCGAAAGCGAAGTGACAGGTACCCATAACCTTCTCATCCTGTAGAATGTTGCCTATAATGGTTGCCTTGGGATTAGTACCAATACCTAGCTCTGCAAGAGTACGTGCGTTCTCAACCCTCTCAAAGACTTTCTTGAGCCTGCATTCCTCCGAGATATCCACTGCCTTGGTATCTCTTATCTTGACCTCGGTACCGGGAGGTGCGATCTCCTTTCCGTGCAACTCAAGCGAGTCTATCACAATTTTCCCTTCCGCGTTCAGGGGAGAACCGTCCGTCTCTCCGGCCGGTAGATTTCCAAAGTCTCCGGGATTGTGTAGTATCCCTGTGTCAGTATCCCACCTGTCCATATCAATCTCAAGACTGATATCAGTGCCTGAAGGACTCTTCACGTGAACTTCATCTACTCCAGAAAGCAGTTTGTAGATCTTCTCCGACCGTTTTTTGATATCTTCGTAATCCGCCAGCATAGAAGTTGTGAAGATCTCCTTGGTTATACCGGGAAGAGTTGCCATCCTTACACCGTTGTTGCAGGCTGCTATCCGTGCCTGTGTGTGAGATAAGGAATAGGTTGTGGGCGCTATCACTACATCTGAATCCTTCATTGCAGAAGTTACAGGCCTTGGAGGTTCAGCTCCGTGCTGGTCTGTCTTCTCTATATTCAGTAGCATGGTTTCACCTGCCTCTTCCAGGCTTACCTCTCTTATAGATTGAGCTATTTCCATGCGCTCATCGTCCGCCACTATAAGCACTTCTTCATCCGACTGCACATTCAGACACTGCTTTACCGCAGTTTCAGCACCTTCTTTGAGGTCTCCAGACATGGACTTACCACCTGTTTACATATTGGTAGCTCCACCTTTTTATTTTGATCCTCCCTACAGAAACTTGAATCTAGTTTTATAACGGTGTTATAAGCGGGAGAAAGATACAAAAAACAACAATGACAACATTTGAATGGTGCATAAAATGAAACTCTCCAGCCCTGCTTTTGAGAACAATGGCAAGATCCCTGAGAAATACGGATATAAGAGAAAGAATGTAAACCCTCCACTGGTATTTGATGATATTCCAGCAGATACGGAATCTTTTGCCCTGATAATGGATGATCCTGATGCTGTTGAACCTGCGGGGAAGGTCTGGGATCACTGGGTAATCTGGAACATTGATCCTGAAGTTTCAAGGATTAAAGAGAATTCTGTTCCTTCATCTGCTGTAGAGGGGAAGAACGACTACGGTGAAGGAGGATATGGAGGTCCAAACCCGCCTGATAAGGAGCACACTTATCTCTTCAAGCTTTATGCGCTGGATACAAAACTCGACCTTGAACAGGGTTCTACTAAGGAAGAGCTTGAAAGAGCTGTTGAGGGACATGTGCTGGAAAAGACCGTACTAAAAGGCAGGTATTCGCCACTATAGGTTACGGGGAGTTCTATATCATGGAAATTACCATAACTGGAGGCGCAGGGTTTGTAGGATCACATCTGGCCAACGAACTAATAGATAGAGAAGGTGTGTCTGTTACAGTGGCTGATCTGCACCCTGAAAGTCCTGCCAATCCTCTGAAAGAAGACATAGATAGGAAAAATATAGATGTAACCGATCCAGAGACCATTGATTTTGAAGGAACAGATGCGGTGGTGCATCTCGTTGCTATAACTCCTCTGAACAGTTCTGAGAGGATTCACCAGGAGATACATGTGGAAGGAACGAGAAATATTGTTAGGGCTGCCGAGAACGCTGGTGTTGAACGATTTGTACATATGAGTGCTCTGGGAGCAGACTCTGAAGGCGATACCTCCTACATAAGAGCCAAGGGAAGGGCTGAGAAGTTTGTGGAGAGTTCGGATATGGACTGGTCGGTATTCAGGCCTTCAGTGATATTTGGTCCGGGAGACGAGCTTGTATCTGGAATGATGGGTTCTGCAGGCAGAACAAGTCTGGTTCCCTTACCTTCTCAGGTACCGATGCTACAGCCTCTGTATGTAAAAGATGTTGCCTCTATGATGTCGGATGCAGCTCTGGGAGAGGTGGAGCCAGGACAACGATTTGAACTTGGAGGTCCGGAAGTGATGGATCTCAAGGAGATGACCGCCCAGGTCTATAGAGCTTCTGGAGTTGAGCCATGGTTTATATCTATACCTATGCCTGCAGTGTTCCTGGGTCTTGCTCTTTTGCAAGTTCTTCCTTTCACTAGCTACGGTCTGGACCAGTACAGGTTTCTGAGAGCTGATAATGTAGTTGGAGAGAATGACATAGATAAATTCGGACTTGATTCCAAAGACCTCACCTCCCTGGCCGGGTTTCTGGATTCTTGGGAAGAAGGACGAGGTGTTCAAAATGAATGAACTCTCAATTGCTGAGAACGCAGTCAAGAAAGCTGGAGAACTCCTAAGGAGAAACTTTAGGAAGAAGTATTCCGTTGAGAGAAAGGAGAAGCATGATTTTGTAACTGGCCTGGATCTGAAGGCAGAGAAGAGGATTCTTGAAATCCTTGAGGACACGGAATATTCTATATATGGAGAAGAGACAGGAGAACATCCGGGAGAGGGAGGAACATGGATAGTTGATCCTCTTGACGGCACCACGAACTACATCCTTGGAAGCCCTGCCTTTGCGTCTGCAGTATCCCTGGTTATAGATGGAAAGCCCGAACTATCAGCTGCCTACCTTCCCTTTACAGACGATATTGTTACTGCTGAGAGAGGTGGAGGCGCATATCTCAACGGTGAGCGAATAACGGTCTCCGACATCTCAACTATTGAGGATTCCTTCCTTATATTCTGCCATGGAAAAGATCCTGAGGATTCTAGGGCTGCTGTTGAAATATACAGCAGATTCAAGACCAGGTGCAAGGATCTCAGACAGCTAGGATCTGCAGTTTTTGAGTTTCTTTCCGTGGCTCTGGGAAGGGCTGAAGCATTTATATTTCCTGGAGCTCCCAAGTACGACGTTGCACCGGGATACCTGTTTTTAGAAGAGGCTGGTGGCAGGATAACAGACTTTGAGGGGGAGGAATATGATTTCGATGCCGATAACATGTTGGCTTCGAATGGCAATATCCACGATAGGATTATAGGGTCTCTATAATTTCAAGAGATTAAAGCGTCCGTTAGGAATTTAAAGCTCCTCTAAACCAACTAATCTGTTGATAAACCATGTCTCTCAAGGCAATATTTTTGAACTGCACCCTTAAAGAATCTCCTAAAACCTCAAACACGAGAGCTCTAATCGACAAGTCAGTGGAGGAATTCCACGATCTAGGTGTTGAAACCGAGGTCTTGCGTCCTGTTGACTACAATATAGAGTTTGGAGTTACCTCTGACGAGGGAGAAGAAGACGAATGGCCACAGATCCTTGACAAGATTAAGGAGTCGGATATACTTGTTATTGGAACTCCTATCTGGTTTGGACTCCGTTCCTCTGTAGCTCAGCTGGTCATGGAGAGGCTTGACGGAACATACGAGGAGATGGATCCTGAAACAGGACAGTTCCCGCTTTACAATACTGTTGGAGGGGTTATAGTTACAGGAAACGAGGACGGAGCGCACGAGACAGCTGCATCAACACTGTTCAACCTTTCCCACCTTGGCTGCACCATTCCTCCTAATGCAGACAGCTACTGGGTTGGAAAGGCAGGACCAGGACCAAGCTACAGAGATGCAGGCGGAGAGAACCACATGTATACCAACAAGACAGTGCGATTCATGACCCATAACCTGTACCATTTTGCAGAGCGCCTGCAAGAAAAACCCATAGACACCAACCTCAACGAGCTGATAGAAGAAGCGAAGAAGGACAGCGGTGAATGCCCCGAGGACGAGCCTTGTCTTAATGGCTGATTGGCCTTGTTAAGCCCTAAATTTCCTGCTCTCTAAACTCCTCTGGAGTGTATACTTTGCCTTCTAGCTCGGAAAATCTTTTGAAATGTCCGGTGTTTTCGGTTATCAGGAAGTCGGAGTTTACTGAAAGTGCAGAAGCAGCTATAGCCACGTCCTGGTATTCTATCGGTTCTCCTTTTTCGTACAGTTTTGCTATCATCTCTCCTGTGGTTCTGGCAGATGTTCCGTCAAATTCAACCCAGTTGAACTGTCCTAGAATGTGTTTTGCTTCAAGAACGGACTTTTTAGGGTTTTTTGTGTGGTGTGCTCCTGCAAGTATCTCTGACACCGTTATAGTACTGATAAAGAAATCGGATCCTCTTTCTGTAAGTTCTTTCAACATATTCAGGGTCTCCTGTTTCCCTCTGTCTA
>JAXINT010000145.1:0-15157 GCA_034190605.1 Asbonarchaeaceae archaeon (SeqCode)
AATTGAACACCTATTTAAAAGTTTCCTTTAAACAAGTGCCTGAAGCGCCCAACGGAATGTCAGATCGCGCGCACTAATGACGACTTACTGCCGTCAGGCAGTGAGGGTCGAAGGCCCTCCTTGCGTCGTCACTCCTGAAACTCTTACGAGTTTCAGTTCGGAAACTTCCTAAAGAAGTTTCCTCTTTCAGCTTCTCTTAGAAGCTGAAAGGATCGAGTGAAATCTCCGATTTCACGAGGAGCGTAACCTGACTTCTGCGGCGCGCATGCCTCGGATCTATCTGAGGCCTCTGCTACAAGTCATAGACCAAAGGTCCAGCGCGATATAAGAATAAGGTATGCGCTGGAAGGTTAACAAACGTTAAAGAAACGGAAAACGGAATATAAACGGAACAAAAAAAGGTGAAAAATACAGATGGCAGACAAGAACCATCCGAGAAGAGGATCGTTGCAGTACAAGCCGCATAAGAGAGCCTCAAGGCTACATCCGAAGTTCAGAAAGGTTGACACTGGCCAGAAAGGCATCCAGGGATTTGCAGGATACAAGACAGGCATGACAAGGGTTCTGAGGATTGAGGATAGAAAGAACTCGGAACAGAAAGGGCAGGAGGTTGCTGATGCAGTCACAGTTCTGGAGTGTCCTCCAATACAGGTCTACGGTGTAAGGCTGTACAGGGAGACACCTCGAGGTATAGAGGTCATGAAGGATCTAATGATAGCTGAGAATCAGGCAGAGGAACAGCTCAGTAGGACGGTAGAGCTTCCTGATAAAAAGCACGAGATGGAAGGGCTGGAAGAGGACAGTATTGCCGAGGTAAGTCTGCTTGCACATACACAGCCATACCTGACCTCCAACGGAAGGAAGAAACCGGAGACATTTGAGATACCGGTACAGGGAAGTGTAAAAGAGCAGCTTGAGAAGGCAAAGGAGAAGCGCGGAGAGGAGATAAAGATAAGCGAGCTCTTTGATGAGGGACAGTACCTTGACGCCGTGGGAATCACCAAGGGCAAGGGTATAGAAGGACCGGTCAAGAGACACGGAGTCAAGCCACTTCCAAGAAAGACACAGAAGATCTCAAGAAAGGCTGGAAACCTTGGACCATGGCATCCAGACCATACCTCCTGGAGAGTACCACAGGCAGGGCAGAAGGGAAACGCAAGGAGAACTGAATACAACAAGAGACTTCTCAAGATCGGAGAGGATCCGGAAGAGGTGAATCCTGAAGGAGGGTTCAAGAAATACGGGGAAGTTAAAAACGAATACGCTCTGGTAAAAGGGTCTGTACCAGGGCCTTCGAAAAGGTTAATAATGTTAAGGCCCGCTGTAAGGAAAGACAGCTATCCGGAAAACCCGGAGATAAGGCACATACAGAGGTGAAAAGAGAATGGTGGACACAGTTGACGGCAAGGGAGAGAAGCAGGGAAGCATCGAGCTCCCGGATCAGTTCCTGGAAGCGGTGAGAACCGACATTATAAAGAGAGCAGTCCACTCTATACAGTCCAAGAACAGGCAGCCCTATGGAGCTGACGAGAATGCAGGTCTGAAGCATGTTACATACTGGAAGCAGAGGAACAGGGCCTACAGATCAATGAGAGGAAGAGGATATCCCTCCTCAAGAACTCCTAGAAAGATCACCTTCAGGAGAGGTATGCAGATGAGTGGTCCTGGAGGAGAAGCACCTCAGACAACAGGTGGAAGGAAGGCGCATCCTCCAAAGGCAGAGAAGAATTTCGACAAGGAGATAAATAATAAGGAGCGCAGGAAAGCTATAAGGGCCGGTATAGCTGCAACGGCAGATAAAGAGAAAGTACTGGATAGAGGCCACAAGGCAGAAGATCTGGAGCTACCAATAGTTGTTGAAGGAGATATAGAAGAACTGGAGAAGACAAGAGAGGTCGAAGAAGTACTGGAAAACCTTGGTCTAGACCAGGAGCTTGAAAGGTGTAGTGAAAAAAAGATACGCGCAGGTAGAGGGAAAACAAGAGGAAGAAAATACAGGAGAAAGGTTGGTCCTCTGATAGTGGTTGGAGAGGACAGAGGCATAAAGAAGGCTGCCTCAAATCTGCCTGGAGTGGAAGTCGCAGAGGTGGATCAGTTAAACGCTGAACTGCTTGCTCCAGGATCAAAGCCCGGAAGACTGACAGTCTGGACTTCAAACGCTGTAGAACAACTCGGAAACCAGGATATCTATCTTTAAGGTGATCAAAAAATGAAAGGCTGGGATCTGATAAAATATCCGCACCTCACGGAGAAGTCCGTTGAAAAGGTGGATGAGGAGAACACTCTGGTGTTTATAGTTGAAGAGGACAGTTCCAAGCCCCAGCTAAAGAAGGAGATGGAGGACATGTTTGATATAGAGGTATCAAAGGTCAATACACAGATAACTCCGGAAGGAGATAAAAAAGCATACATCAAACTTGCACCAGGCTACGAGGCTCTGGATATAGCCACAAGGCTTGGAATGCTATAAGGTGAGAATAAATGTCAAACACACAAAAACAAAAAGGCGCGGCACTCGAGCCGGTAGGCGAGAGTGGAACTCACATGCTTCCCTCGGAAGCAAGTTCGAACAACTTTCCAAAGGAAAGTTGTGACGTGATGAACTTTAAGTGGAAGGGTGCCTCTTAAGATGGGAAGAACAAGATCACAGAGAAGAGGTAGAGGAACACCAACCTACAGCTCTAACACTCACAGGGCTAAAGGAGAGGTTAAGCACGGCTGGAAGGAGAGGACCGGCAGAGTTACAGATATAGAGCATGACTCGGCAAGGACAGCACCTGTAGCAGAGGTTGAGTTCGATGGAGAGACCAAGTACATACTTGCACCTGAAGGACTGTCAACCGGAGACGAGATAACCATATCAAGAGACGCTCCTATAGAGCCAGGAAACACACTTCCCCTGAAGCAGATACCTGAGGGAGTACCCATATATAATATAGAGATGGAACCGGGTGACGGTGGGAAGATAGCAAGAGCATCTGGAACCTATGCGTTTGTTGTAGCGCATGAGAGAGATACTACACAGGTTTACATGCCTTCAAAGAAGATAAAGCAGTTTAATCCAGACTGCAGAGCATCTATAGGAGAAGTTGCTGGCGGTGGAAAGAGAGAAAGAATGTTCAGGAAGGCAGGGGAGAAGCACCACCTTGCAAAGGCGCGAGGAAAGCTGTATCCAAAGACCTCTGCAGTTTCAATGAATGCTACGGACCATCCATTTGGTGGATCCGCAGCTCCAGGTAAACCAAAGACAGTTTCAAGGAATTCCTCACCAGGTCAGAAGGCTGGATCTATCTCGGCCTCAAGGACCGGGAGGAAAGAATAGAGGTGTAGAAAATGGCACAAGAATTCAAGTATAGAGGAAAGACGATCGATGAACTGAAGAAGATGGACATGGACGAGTTTGCAGAGCTTCTTCCTGCAAGGAAGAGGAGAAGCATAAAGAGAGGTCTTACAGAGCGGCAGAAAAAGATACTGAAAGATCTGCGGGAGAAGGACGAGATAAAGACTCATGAGCGAGATATGATAATCCTCCCAGAGATGGTTGGTAAAACAATACAGGTGTACAACGGAAAGGAGTTCGTAAAGGTAGATATCGAGCCAAACATGCTTGGACATTACCTCGGAGAGTTCACCAGGAACAGGCAGGAGGTTGAACACTCCGCACCAGGACTTGGCGCAACAAGGAGCTCCAAGTACATACCGCTGAAGTAAAGAGGCAAGATCAAAAATGTCAGAACAGGAAACGGAACAAGAAGCACTGGAAGCAAAGGCGCGGGGAGTTAATCTTTCCGTGTCGCGGAAGCATTGCGTTGAGATCGGCAGGTTTATCAAGGGAGACAGCGTGGAGAAGGCAAAGAATAAGCTGGAGAGAGTTATAGATAAGGAGCTTGCGGTTCCGTATACAAAATACAACTCGGATCTTGCGCACAGGAAAGGTGGAAAAGGGCCTGGAAGATATCCTGTCAACGCCTCGGAAGAGGTGCTTGAGCTGTTGAAGTCAGCGGAGCAGAATGCAATACACGATCACGGGATGGCGGAGGACAACCTGTACATCTCGGAGTTCTATGCCACTCAGGGAAGCAGATTCCAGACCCCACGGAGGCATAGAGGAGAAAAACCTAAGTCAGCGCACGTAACAATCAAACTGAGGGAAAAACAATGATAGATCTAATAGGAACCCCCCAATACAGAACGGACTCGAGCCGGCAGGTGAGAGTGGAACATGAGTGTGCCGGTTTGAAGGAAGGGCTCCCTTCAAGGGGGCAGAGAAACCTAAGTCAGCGCATGTAACAATCAAACTGAGGGAAAAACAATGATAGAAAAGAAATTTGTGGACAAGAAGATCAGGAGAGCATCTCTAGAGGAATACCTGGATAGAGAGCTGGACGCTTCAAACTACAGCCATATAGATGTTACCAAGACCAGCACAAGCACCAAGATATCTCTATATTCGGAAAAGCCAGGACTGGTTATCGGACGAGGAGGGCACAGGATCAAGGAGATTACAGAGAAGCTGAAGAACGACTTTGGGATAGAGAACCCTCAGGTAGATGTTAACAAGGTGGAGAATCCTGACACAGATGCTGCAGTTGTCGCTAAGAACGTGCAGGACTGGCTTGAGAAAGGCGGACATCCCAAGAGAGTTGGTAACACCTATGTAAGACGTGTTAGAGAAGGAGGAGCTGCAGGAGTTCAGATAGAAATCTCAGGAAAGCTATCAGGATCAAGAGGAAGAACTGAGAAGTTCACAAGCGGATATGTAAAGAAGTGCGGCGAGACAGCTGGAGAGAACGTGGACTACGCATATGTAGAGGCAGTGACACAACCTGGAGCACTTGGCGTTAAAGTAAGAATAATGAAGGAAGTTCCTGACTACATGAAGCGGCAGAGAGTGGAATTTGAGGAGGAAGAAGAGATTGTAGAAGAAGCTGAAGAGGACGAGGAAAGCGAGGCAGAGGAATCGGGAGATGAGGCAGAAGAAAAAGAAGAATCAGAAGAAGTAGAAGAAGTAGAGAAGTCAGGAGAACCAGAATCAGATGAAATAGAAGGATCAGAAGTAGAAGAGCCAGAAGAACCGGAGGAGCCTTCAGATACGGATAGTGAAGGAAGTAAAGGAGATGTAGACTACCAGGAACTGGCCGATGAGAACATAAAGGATATCAAGGCAGAGTTCAGTTCGGATAGGGATATCGACCCTGAGAGGATGCTTGAGGCTGAAAAGGCAAACAAGAACAGAAAGACCATGAAACAATGGTTGGAAGAAAAGATTGAGGAAGAATAATAGGTGAATTAGAATGGTTATACTGCGCGCAGATGAGATAAGAGACATGAACCCGGACGAAAGGGAAGAGAAGCTGGATGATTTACAGCTGGAAATAGCTGAAGAGAAAGGCCAGTCCGCCATAGGAGGCTTTCCAGAAAATCCAGGCCGTATAAAAGAGGTAAGAAAGACGATCGCACGTATAAAAACTATACAAAATGAAGAGAAAAGTCAACAGGCTGAAGAAGCCGGAAACTAATTCAGAGAAACAATGACAGAGACCTGTCAAAAGTGCGGACTTTCAAAGGACATATGCGTGTGCAAGACCATTGCAAGGGAAGGACAGAAGATAGAGGTCAAGACATCCGAACGAAGGTTCGGAAAGATGATGACAGTGATCAGCGGGCTTGACGACCAGGATGTAGATGTCTCGGACCTGGAGTCAAAGCTCAAATCCAAGCTTGCCTGTGGAGGAACCTCCAAGGACGGCAAGATAGAACTCCAGGGCGACCATCTCAGAAGGATCGAGGACGTGCTGGAGGAGCTCGGGTTCGACAAGGAATCCATAGAGGTCAGGTCATAGGCGCTGGATACAAGGAAAGAAAACCGGTGGACTCAAATGAGGACAGCAGAAAACCTTCCACGGCATGAGCTGATAGGTCTGGAAGTTGAGGTCATGGAGTCAACCGGTAGCCACACAGGAATACAGGGAAAGGTCGTTGATGAGACCAGGAACACGCTGGTAGTGGAAACCCCTGAGGGGGAGAAAACAGTACCCAAGAAGGAGAATAGTTTCCGGTTCATAGTAGACGATTTAAAAGTTGGGGTCAATGGAAGGCTGTTAGAAGAAAGGCCCGAAGAAAGGATCGGAAAAAGGCTTCCCGACAAGTGGGAGCACCTCAATAAAGGTTAGAAAAATGGCAGAAGCAAGAGATATCGGACTGGATGTAGAAGCACCGGAAGGAAGCTGTGAGGACGACAAGTGCCCATTCCATGGAACGCTTCCTGTCAGAGGCAGGACTTTCGAGGGAAAGGTAGAGTCCAGCTCAATGGACAGGACAGCAGTTGTATCCTGGGAATATGCCCACAAGATACCTAAATACGAGAGATATGCCAGGCGGAACAAGAGGATCTCCGCACACAATCCTGAATGTATCTCTGCATCTCCAGGAGACAAGGTAAAGATCGCGGAGTGTAGGCCTCTGTCCAAGACAAAGAAGTTTGTAATCATAGAGAAGCAGAAGGAGAAAAGTGAGTGATAAAGATGAAAGCAGTAGCATCAAGCATAACGAAGTCGCTGGAAGTAGGTTCCGAGCTAGTATGTGCAGATAACTCTGGAGCCAGGAGACTAAAGATAATCGGAGTAACATCCAGAAAGACTACTGCAGGACGTAGGAGCAGGTGTGGTATTTCCGACCATGTAAAGGTCAAGGTACTGAAAGGAGAACAGGAGCTGAAAGGGGAGAAGCACGATGCCGTTATCATAAGGCAGAAGCAGTATTTCAAGAGAGGGAACGGTCTGAGAGTCAAGTTCGAGGACAACGCCGCAGTATTAATAGAGAGCGAGACCAGCATGCCTAAAGGAAACCGAATAAAGGGAGTAGTAGCAAAGGAAGTCGTAGAGAGGTATTCCCCTATAGGTAAAATAGCTTCGATGGTGGTATAATGGAAGGAAACATTAAAGGCGACAGTTCATGGAAGAAATCATGGAAGAGTTCGGAGAAGCCTAAGAAGCAGAGGAAATATAGAAGTAACGCTCCGAAGCACCAGAGGTCTAAGTTCCTATCTGCAAGGCTGGAAGAGTCAGTAAGGGACAGAGTAGGGACAAAGACACTTCCTATAAGAGAAGGAGACAGGGCTGAGATCATGAGAGGAGACCATAAAGGAGATGAAGGGCTTGTTGACAGGGTGGATTATAGAGAATACAAGGTATACCTTGAAGGCGTTGAGAGGGAGAGAGTTGATACGACAAATGCAAAGATTGCGGTAGATCCTTCAAACTTAAAGATAACAAAGCTCAAGCTGGAAGACAACAGAAGGCTTGAGAAATACGAGATATCTGAAGATGAGAAAGAGGAGATCAAGGCAGAGGAAAGAGAAGAAACGGAGGGTTCCGAAGAATCAGAGGAATCCGGATCCGAGGAAGTTAAAGAAGTTGAAGAAGCTGAAGAATCTGGAGGGGGCGAAGAAGTATCGGATGAAGATGACAGATCAAGTGAGGAAGATGTAGACTACCAGCAGCTGGCTGGAAGAAAAATAAGCGATATCAAGGAAAAGGTCCAGGAAGAAAATGCTGATCCTGAAAAGATGCTTGAAGCTGAAAAATCAAACAAGGACAGAAAGACACTGAAAGAATGGCTTGAGAAGAGGATAGAAAGTGAGGGAGGCGGATAAATCATGACACATCAGAAGCGGATGTCCGCACCCAAGCATTATCCCGTAGAGAGGAAGAAGGGCGGGATGTATGTAGTAACAGGTGAAGGTCCACATCCCGTTGAAAGAGGAATACCGCTGACAGTGTTCCTCAGAGAGGTTACAGGCTTCGCAGACAACCGATCGGAGGCAGAGGAGATACTGAACAGCAGGAACCTAAAGGTTAACGGCAGGGTCAGAACAGATCCAAGATATACCGTTGGGTTTATGGATGTAATCTCTATAGATAAGGTTGATAAGAGCTACAGAGCTCTAAAGAAGGGTAAGGATCTTATATTCAAGGAGGTCAGTGATTCTGACACAAGGCTGTACCAGGTAAGGGACAAGACGACTCTGAAGGGTGGAAGAACACAGCTGAACCTGGACAGCGGTGAGAACACGATCTCCGACGGCGATGCAGAGGAATATCCTACATACGGGACAGTTGTAGTGGATCTGGATTCAGGAGAAATCAAGGATTACATAGGGCTGGAGAAAGGAAACCTGGCCTACATCACGGAAGGGAAACATGCAGGAGAAACAGCGTCTATAAAAGACAAGGAAGTGGTAAGAGGATCTCAAAGTAACAAGGTAGTGCTAGAAAGTAGTGGTGAGGAGTTTGAAACTGTCGAAGACCACGTCTTCGTGGTCGGAGAGAAAGATCCCGAGGTGGAACTATGAACCCTATGAGAGAGATAAAGATACACAAGGTCACGGTCAACATAGGAGTAGGCGATGTAGGTGATGAGGTAGAGAAGTCAGCACAGCTTATAGAAAAAGTTACTGGAAGCACAGCTGTTAAGACAAAGTCAGGAAAAGGAGCCAAAGGATTTGGAAAGAGAGAAGGACTTGAGATTGGTGCAAAGACAACTTTGAGAGGTGAAAAGGCAAAGGAAGTGCTTGAAAGACTGCTTAATGCAATGGAAGAGAACCTATCAATAGATAATTTCGACGACCAGGGGAACTTTGCCTTTGGAGTACCAGAATACATCAATATCGATGGGGTTGAATACGATCCAGATATAGGTATGGCGGGCATGGATGTAGCAGTAACACTGGAAAGGCCTGGATTCAGGGTCAAGAGGAGAGATGTAAAGAGCTCAAATATCGGGAAGAGCCACAGGATAAGTCCTGAAGAGGCAGCAAACTTTGTTAAAAACGAGTTCGGAATAGAGGTAAAAGGTGCATAAAAATGAGCTACGAAGGAGTACTGGAACAGATCAAGCACAACCGGAACAAGGTCAAAAGGTTCAAGAAGAACAACAGGCCGAAAGATAGAGATTTTGGAAAGTCATTAAGGAAATGCAGGAGGTGTGGACGAAAAGGCCGCGGAATAATCCGCAAATACGGCCTGTCCTACTGTAGACAGTGCTTCAGAGAGATCGCACCAAAACTTGGATTCAAAAAGATGAACTAAGGAGAGTGATAAAATGCAACAAGACACGCTTGCAGACGCCCTCTCATCGATCAACAATGCAAAGGAGATCGGTAAGAAGGAGGCAACTATAAAGCCAGCATCTAACCTAATAAAGAATGTGCTAAAGATACTGCAGTCTGAGAACTACATAGGGCTCTTCGAACATGTTGAGGACGGTAAGGGAGGCAAGTTCAAGGTAGAAGTAGGTAAACAGCTGAACGAATGCAAGGCAATAAAGCCTCGTTTCTCAGTCGGTAACGAGGGATTCCAGAAGTATGAGAAGAGGTACCTGCCTGCAAGAGGCTTTGGAGACCTTATAGTAACTACTTCAGAGGGGGTCATGACCCACAGAGAGGCGCAAGATAAAGGTATAGGCGGAAGGCTGCTTGCATACGTTTACTAGAGTGTGGAGGTGGAAAGAATGGAGAAAAAAATTGAGATACCTGAAGGAGTTGAGGTCGAGAAGGAAGGAAGCACCATAGAGGTAAGAGCTGGAGACAGCAGTGTTGAGAAGGAGTTCGACCATCCTAAAGTCGATGTAGAGGTAGAAGATGGAGAGGTCAGGGCCTTCACGCAGTCCGCAAATAGAAAGGACAGGGCTATTGTCGGTACCTACATATCACATATCGAGAACATGATGGAGGGCGTTCAGGAGGACTATGTATACAAGCTAAAGACAGTCTACGCCCACTTCCCCATGACAGTGAAGACGGAGGGAGGTCAGGTCGTTATACAGAACTTCATAGGTGAGAGGGCGCCTAGAAGGGTTGATATACTTCCAAATGTTTCAGTTGATGTCGATGACGATGAGGTTACAGTTAGAGGTCCTGACAAGGAGAAAGTCTCACAGACGGCTGCAACGATAGAGCAGGAATGCAGCAAGGGTTCAAGAGATCCGCGAAAGTTCCAGGACGGTATATACCTTACAAAGGGAGGTGAGCAGTAATGGCTGAAAAGAGTCCGGAAGAGCTGAAGAAAAAGATAGAGAAGAATAGAGGAGATAAGGAGTTCAAGAGACAGAACTCTCACAAGCACAACAGGGTTGAAGACTCCTGGAGAAAGCCAAGAGGAACTCATAGCAGGTCAAGGCTAGGTAAGAAATACGGGAAGCCAACTCCCGGATCTGGACAGAGGTCTCCAAAGGATATTAGAGGAGTTCATCCCTCGGGATACGAGGATATACTTGTACACAGGCCCGAGGAGCTTGATGAGATCGATCCGGATACCGAGGCTATAAGGATTGCATCAAAGGTCGGTGGAAGGAAGAGAGAAGATATACTGGATAAGGCGGAGGACATGGATATCAAGGTATTGAACGCAGAAAGAGAACCTGATGAAACTGAAGGTTCAGAGGAGGATGAGTAATAATGAGATGCGCAGAATGTGATGAACGGTTTGAGCCCAGAGAAGAGACTATAATGCATGAGAAGGATGATGTGCTTAGGAGGTTCCATCCAGACTGCTTCCTGGAGTTTGACGATGAGAATCCAGGAGGAGAGGCGCGTTGGAGTGGAGGACCTCCCTACGAGGACCTCGTGATGCTGGGTCTTGAGGACCTGAAGAACGTGGTCTCAAACAACCGGTTCAACCTGGATAGGATGGTTGAGCTGGAGGAAGAAGGACGGGATCGTGAAAAGGTTAAAAAGTTTTTAAACAGCCAGATTGAGAAGAGGGACGAAAGGCTTGGACAGGTAAAACAGCTTGAGGAATAGAAAATGGAAACTGATAAAAGGTGCTAGAAAAATGGTAGGAACATCGTTTTTCAAGGCAGGACACGGAAAATGCCCAAACTGCGGTTACTTCGGAGACCAGGCAGAAGAAGAGGTTGAGGACGACCGTAAGGTATGTCCCAAATGCGAGACGGTCTTCAACAAGTACATGATCCTTGAACCCGGATCAGATGTAAACTTCAAGAACAACTGAGGAACAAGGAAGAACCTAGAGAAAGGAGGAAACAAGGATGGATCTCAAAACACAGAAGAAGATGGCTTCAGATGTGCTAGGGGTAGGAGAGAACAGGGTGTGGATAGACCCTGGTAGACAGGACGAGATAGAGGGAGCTATAACCAAGGAAGATATAAGAAGCCTTATAGAATCAGGAGCCATCCAGAAGAAGGATAAAGAAGGTAATAGCCGTGGTAGAGCGCGTGAAAAGGATGAACAGAAGAAGAAAGGCAGGCATAAAGGCCATGGTAGTAGAAAGGGAAGTAAAAAAAGTAGGAAGAAGGATAAGGACGAGTGGAAGGAGAAGATAAGGGCGCTTCGAGAGAGACTCAAGGAGATGAGGGATAGCGGAGAGCTAGATCCTGGCAGCTATAGAAAGCTGTATGACATGGCAAAGGGAGGTTTCTTCCGAAGCAAGAAACACATGGAGATATATATAGATAAAAATATAGACACGGAGGAATAGAAAAATGGCTAAAGGACCTGCTTACAAGCTACCGCACAGAAGAAGGCGTGAGAAGAAGACCGACTACAAGAAGAGGCTGGAGCTTATTAAATCAGGAAAGCCTAGGGCAGTTGTAAGAATAAGCAATCAGCATGCCAGAGTGCAGATAGTAGGTTACAGCCGAGAAGGAGATCAGGTTATATCTTCCGCGTTCAGCGGGCAGCTTGAAGACTTTGGATGGAAACACCACACTGGAAACATGCCTGCTGCATACCTTACAGGGTTCCTAGCAGGAACAAGAGGTGTCAATGAAGGAATTGAAGAGGCAGTAGTGGATATAGGTCTTCAGAACAACCAGTACGGTACAACAATATATGCAGCTGTAAAGGGTGTTCAGGACGCAGGAATAGAGGCTGACGTTGATGAAAAGGCATTTCCAGAGGAAGGTAGGTTGAAAGGTGAGCACATAGATGAATACAAGGATAAAGGTGTGGTTTCAAACGTTGAAGAGGTCAAGGAAGAAATAGAGAGTATGTAGGTGTTAAAATGTCTGAAGAACAAGAGGTCGTGAAACACAGGTTTCACTCGATCTTGTCCTTCAGCCCAATAAAATAGAGGTGAGATAAAATGTCTGAAGAACAAGAGGTATGGAAGCCGGAGACAGAGCTTGGTAGAAAGGTGAAGAGAGGAGAGATAACTGATATTCACGAGGCGCTGACCCATAAGAGGTCATTGAGAGAGCCCGAGATAATCGACAAGCTAGTTCCTAATCTCGATGATGAAGTAATACTTATCGGTGGAAGCCCAGGCAAGGGAGGTGGGAAGAGGAGAACGGTCTCAAAGAGAACTGTAAGGATGCACAAGTCCGGAAGAAGATTCAAGTCCAAGGCAATGGTTGTTATAGGTAACAAAAATGGACTAGTAGGTCTGGCGGAAGGATATTCAGACGATACAAGAGAGGCTATAGACAAGGCAAAGCAGAACGCCAAGCTCAACCTCATAGAGATCAGGCGTGGAAACGGATCATGGGAGGATCGTGGAACGGAGCCTAACACAATACCGTTCAAGTCTCGAGGTAAGTCAGGCTCTGTAGAGGCGGAGCTCAAGCCCGCTCCGAAGGGGACAGGGCTGGCAGCTTCTGACGAAGTTAAGAAGATGCTTAGACTTGCAGGTATACAGGACCTATGGGTCAAATCAAGAGGAAAAACCAGGACATCGGAGAACCTGCTGAAAGCTACATTTGAAGCTTTCAAGAACATAAACAAGATGAGAGTCACAGAAGAGATAAAAGAGAGGACCGGACTAACGGTCGGAGAGGTGTAAAAAAATGTACGCGGCAGTAAGAGTCAGAGGAGTCTCAGATGTCAATAAAAAGGCCCGGAAAAGCCTGAAGCATATAGGGCTGGATAAGAAGAACAATGGAGTGCTTCTTCCGGAGAGAGACGAATTCCGCGGTATGCTCAAGGCGTGCAAGGACTTCGTAACCTTTGGAGAGATTGACTCAGAGCTTGCTGCCGATCTTATAGAGCTTGAAGCGTCAAAGAAAGGCAGGAAAGCTGAGGAGAGTCTTGAGTCATACGATTCAGTGGATGAGTTTGTAGAAGCCGTGGACAGCGGGGAAGCAAGTTTCAGCAATCTGGAGGGTCTTAACAATGTATTAAGCCTTCACCCACCAAAGAAAGGATATAAAGATACGAGGACACATTACAACCAGGGAGGTTCACTGGGAGATCGTGGAGAAGATATCGATAAACTAATAGAGAGGATGGCAAAGGTCGGGAAAAATTAGAAAAGGTGATTATATGGGAAACAAAGATAGAGGAAGCGGAACACACGGACACGGGTCCTCAAAGAAGAACCGGGGGGCAGGAAGCCGTGGAGGCCGTGGAAAGGCAGGTCTAGGTAAGAAGGCGAAACACAAGAAACAGTCGGTAAAGCCCGACTATCTAGGTGAGAAAGGATTTAGCAGGCCTAAAGATCTGCAGGAGGAAAAGGAGACTATAAACCTGCTTGAGATAGATCAGAAAATAGATAAATTCGTTGAGCAAGGATTTGCAGAGGAGAAAGACGGTAAATATATTTTTGACGCTGAAGAGGCTGGTTTCGACAAGGTATTAGGGCGGGGAAGGCTTACCAAGAACATAGACATACAGGCCGAGAGTTTCTCCTCTAGAGCGGAGGAGAAGATCGAGGAAAACGGCAACAAGGCCATAAAACAGGACTAACTACCGTGTTGGAAGATGTCTATTATAGCAACAATCGCATCGTTTCTTCCTTCGGTGAAGCGGCCGAAGAGAGACCTCAGTTTCAAGGAGAAGCTGACATGGACAGGTCTTATACTGGTTCTCTACTTTGTAATGAGCGAGATAAATGTCACAGGGGCGTCTCCAGCACAGCTGGAGCAGTTCCAGACATTTCAGACAATTCTTGGAGCCCAGATAGGTACTATCGTAACGCTGGGGATAGGACCTATCGTATCAGCCTCCATCATACTACAGCTACTGGTAGGTGCGGAGATAATTCCCTGGGATCTGAATGTTGCGGAGGACAAGGAAAAGTTCCAGAACACGCAGAAACTACTTGCATATGCTTTTGGACTGTTCGAAGCGTTTGCGTTTGTAGCTCTTGGTGGAGTGCAGGCAAGACAGGGGTTCTTCCTGTTGGTGGTTGCACAGCTCGCTCTGGGAGCCTGGCTGATAGTTCTAATGGACGAAGTAATATCAAAATGGGGATTCCATTCAGGAGTATCACTCTTCATCCTTGCAGGAGTATCTAAAACCATAATGATCAGGCTTATAAGTCCTCTTACCCGTGGAGGAGAGTTCTGGTTCGCCACAGCCGGAGGTAGTCCTGTAGGAGCTATTCTACAGTTCATAAGCGGAGTATTCTCACCTGCAACCGTTACAGGGCTTGCATTTACTATCGTTATATTTTTGGTGGGTGTATATGCACAGTCAATGCGAGTTGAAATACCGCTCACATTTGGAAATGTCAGAGGATTCGGCAGGAAATGGCCTCTAAAGTTCCTGTATACCAATGTGATTCCCGTGATCTTTGTCTCCGCAATTGTCAGTAATCTGAGGCTGTGGGTCTCTTTCATGTCGCGTAGAGGGATAGAACTGGCTCTGAACATACCCTTCATAGACAAGGTATTCTATATAATCGGTAACTACAGCCCTCAGGCAGGAGCATCCTCCAACAGCCTTCTATACTACTTCACAGCTCCTTCAAACCTTCCTACACTTATATGGCAATCTATAACCTCTCTGAGCCTCCAGATACAGCCCGCCACAATAGTTCAGGTCCTGACATATACTGCTTTCTACGTCGTGGGTTCTGCAGTGTTCTCAATATTCTGGATGAGAACCTCAAACCAGGATCCTAACGCTGTAGCGGATCAGATCATGAATATCGGTATGAAAGTCCCAGGCTTCAGAAAGGACAAGCGCGTCATAGTAAAGATACTGAACCGGTACATACCGGCGCTGTCCATCCTTGGAGGCGCAACCATCGGCCTCCTGGCAGCAGTGGCTAATTTCACCAACAGCTTCGGTACAGGTACAGGAATCCTCCTCACAGTCATGATTGCGTTCCAGTTCTACGAGGAGATGGTCAAGAAGCACATGGAGGACATGCATCCAACTCTCAGGAACTTCATGAAGAGCATGCAGTAGGATTT
>JAXINT010000127.1:0-14668 GCA_034190605.1 Asbonarchaeaceae archaeon (SeqCode)
ATCTATTCCAGATTCTATGGTTTCTGCCGTTACAGATGCGCCATCCGAACGGGAGAGCACGTAGTTTCCAGATATGGTTTCTGCCGTTATAGATGCGTCATCCGAACCGGAGAGCACATCGTATTCTGCTTCTATGGTTTCTGCTGTTATAGATGCGCCATCCGAATATGCGAGCACATCGTTTCCTGCTTCTATGGTTTTTGTGGTTTTGAGGTGTGTGTTGGGTGCTTCTTTGATTATGTTGTCTGGTTTGCCGTTTATAGGTCCAATTACTGCTTTGTCCTGTGTTTCATGGAGAAGGTCTGTGTCGGTGAAGTCGTTGTCCTCAACAGTTCGGTAGAGATCAATCTGGTTGAGGTCTAGCTGGTCTAGAAACTGTTCTGTCTCTTCGTCTAGAGTTAGTTCTTCTTCCGGATTTTCCACCCGGATCAGCTGATCCAGAGTGTTCAGTGTCATGTTATTCTACCGCATAGAGGGAGGGGGTTTTTTGTTTGTGGATAGAGATATTTTTTCATCCTCGCCTGTATCTGTTGCTGTCCTCAGGGTCGGTACCGTATTCTCTCCGCTCATAGGTAGGCTCTACTGTCTCTGTTATCTCTGCCCCTGTCGAGTCCAGAAGCGGTATCCCCAATATCTCCGCTTGGACCGAGTGCGGAAGCACAGTTACTTCCTTTTCTACAACTCCCTCTATCTCGGCTCTTTGATAGTAATCCATCTTGTTATTATACAATGGTAACGCTCCTTTATAAATGTTTCGGTTGGTTTTATAAAGGTGCTTAATAATTTGCTGATAGAAGGTCAGATAAACCTGTCAACCTTTTGTGTACAAAGTACAGCCTGGTGAAGCATACATTTAAAACCCGGCACCTACCAATAGTCCTATTGAACATCCGGGTTAGAACTGGATCTGTTAGGAGGGATTATATGCCAGAGACGACCGCGCATGAGACGGAGGAAGTTCCGAAGCTGGAGATACTTGACAAGGACGGAGAGGTTGACGAGGAGCTTGAGCCAGATCTTGACGATGAAACACTTCTTGAGATGTATCGAGACCTGATATACGCAAGGAAGTTTGACAGGAAAGCCTTCAAGCTCCAGAGGAGAGGAGACTCAGGCACTTATGCACCTCACAAGGGACAGGAGGCGTGCCAGATAGGTCCGGCCTATGCAATGGAAGAGAGCGACTGGATGGTTCCGTCCTTCAGGGAAGGTGCCATGGCGCTTGCAAGAGGAGTTGACCCAGCACAGCTTATAAGGTACTTCATGGGGGACAGCTCCGGAAACAAGGTGGGGGACAGCCACAACTTCCCGGTCTCCATACCTGTAGGTAGCCAGATTCTCCACGCAGCAGGTCTTGGCATGGGTGCAAACATACTTGGAGAGGACGAGGCTGTAATAACTTATTTTGGCGATGGAGCCACATCTCAGGGAGACTTCCACGGCGGTCTGAACTTTGCAGGAGTCTTCAACGCCCCTGTAGTATTCTTCAACCAGAACAACCAGTATGCTATCTCTGTACCTAGAGAAAAGCAGACCAGGTCCGAGACCCTGGCTCAAAAGGCTTTGGCCTACGGATTTAAAGGTATACAGGTGGACGGAAACGACATACTTGCAACCTATGTGGCCACAAAAAATGCTCTTGAGAGAGCGAAAAACGGGGAAGGCCCCACTCTCATAGAAGGAATCACATACAGGTTAGGAGTTCACACGACCTCTGATGATCCCTCCAGGTATAGAGAAGAAGAGGAGGAGAAGGAATGGGAGGAGAAAGATCCCATAACCAGGTTTGAGACATACCTCAAGGATAAAGGGATACTTGACGAGGATAAGATAGAGGAGATAAAGGAGGAGATGCAGGAGAAGGTCGACAGTGCTGCCGAGGAGGCGCTTGAGATGGAGGATCCAGGACCGGAAGAGATGTTCAAGCATGTATACGATGAGATGCCTCCAAGGCTTGAGAAGCAGCTTTCCTCTCTTAAGGAGATAGAAAACAGTGGAGGTGATGGCTGATGCCGGAGATGAATGTGGTGGAAGCGATCAGAGATACTCTTGACAACAAGATGGAGGAAAATGAAAAGGTAGTGGTTCTGGGAGAAGATGTAGGTGTTGACGGAGGAGTATTCAGGGCTACAAAAGATCTTATAGACGAGTACGGTGAGGAAAGAGTTATGGACACTCCTCTTGACGAGGCAGGTATAATTGGAACTGCTATAGGGATGGCGGCCTACGGTCTAAGACCTGTAGCGGAGATACAGTTCTCTGGATTTATAGTTCAGGCATTCCATCAGATAAAACAGCACATGTCAAGGATGCGCACCCGTACCAGGGGAGACATAACCCTTCCGATGGTGGTAAGAGCACCTTATGGAGGAGGTATAAGGGCCTTGGAGCACCACTCTGAATCTCAGGAAGCTATATACGCCAGGATGGGAGGTGTAAAGGTTGTCATACCCTCGACACCTAAGGAGGCAAAAGGACTTCTTTCAAGGGCTATAGAAGATCCTGACCCGGTACTGTATCTAGAACCAAAGAAGATATACCGCGCCTTCAGACAGGAAGTTCCAGAAGAGCACAGCATAGATATTGGGAAGGCCGGAGTTGTTGAGGAGGGAGAGGATCTTACAGTAGTCTCCTGGGGAGCCATGAAGAAAATGGCTGAAGAGGCGATAGAGGAAGCTGAGGAAAAACATGATATTTCCGTGGAACTTGTGGACCTGAGGAGCATGAACCCTCTGGACGAGGAAACCGTGCTAGAGTCTGTCCGCAAGACAGGCAGGCTTGTTATAGTTGCGGAGGAGCCCAAGATGGCAGGTATAAGCTCAGAGTTGTCTGCGCTTGCATCTGAAGAGGCGCTTCTAAGTCTAGAGGCTCCTGTAAAGAGGGTAAACGGGTACGATGTTCCTTTCCCACTTTACCAGCTAGAGGATCTCTACATGCCTAGCAAGAAACGAATTTTAAAGGCTATAAAAGAGACAGTGGAGTTTTAGAGGTTTATAAAATGGCAGAGGAATTCAAATTTCCTGATGTTGGAGAAGGAGTTACAGAAGGAAAGCTGATAGAATGGCTGGTATCCGAAGGGGACAAGATATCGGAGGACCAGTCTATCGCAGAAGTAGAGACAGATAAGGCGGTTGTCGAGGTTCCTTCTCCTCACGATGGTACAGTTCTTAAGCTCCATGCGGAGGAAGGTGAGACGATAAAGGTAGGTAATGTTATCGCCACTATTGGGGAGGAAGGAGAGGAGGCTGCAGATTCAGCAGAACCTGAAGCAGAACCTGAGGAGGCCGGTAAAGAGACTGGTGAGGAGGAAGAGTCTAGAGAATCCCGGGATCAGGAAAAGCAGGAGGAAGGACAGAAAGAAGTGCAGAAGGAAGTCGAAGAATCTCAGGATGCGAAGCAGGACACGGAAGAACCTGAGGAAAAGGAGGGGGACGGAGACGAGAGCGAGAGCTCCGGTAAGGTAAAGGCCACTCCTGCTGTAAGAAAATATGCTGAAGAGGAAGGTGTGGATCTATCAAAGGTGGAGGGAACCGGAAGTAAAGGACACATAACCAAGGAAGATGTTAATCGATACCTGGAAGGAGGAGCAGATAAAGGTGAGAAAGAGGAACAACAGGAAAGCAAGGGAGGCAAGGGAGAAAAGGGAGAGAAAGAGAAGGAGAAGTCCGGAAGGATACTTGCAACTCCTTCAACCAGGAAATACGCGCGTGAGAAGGGCGTGGAACTGGCAAAGGTAAAGGGCACAGGCCCTGCGGGCAGGATAACGAAGGAAGATGTTGATCGGTACCTAGAAGGTGGAGAGCCTGAACCCGGAGAGGCTGAAGAAGGAAAGGAAGAAGCAGAGAAACAGAAGGAAGGGGAGAAGGAGGTTGAGCGCGAGAAGGTTGAAGAGGCTCCTGTAGGAAGACCTGGACTGAGGAAGACCAGTCTTGACGACTACAACTTTGAGAAATACGGAGAAGTGGAAAGGGAGTCCGTCTCAAATATCAGGAAGGCTATATCGGAAAACATGGTGGAATCAAAGTATACTGCTCCACATGTTACAACTACGAAGGACGTGATTGTGTCGGATCTCTGGAATCTCAGAGAAGAGAAGAAGAAACACGCGGAGGAGGAGCACGGTGTGCATCTGACACTTCTGCCGTTCATAACCAAGGCGGTGATAGGTGTTCTGGAGAAATATCCCTACATGAACGCCTCGTACGATGAGGAGAAAGGAGAGGTGATAAAGAAGAAGTATTACAACATAGGTATAGCTGTAGCAACTGAAAACGGGCTTATGGTTCCTGTAATCAAGGACGCTGATGACAAGTCTATTATAGATCTGGCCAGAGAGATGAAAGATCTTAGTGATCAGGCCAGAAACAAGGAGATCTCTCTTGATGATTTGAGGGGAGGTACATTCACCATAACAAACTGGGGTGCGATAGGAGGAGAGTACGGCACACCGATAATGAAGCCTCCCGAGGTAGGCATACTTGGGACTGGAAGAGTTAAGGAGAAGCCTGTTGCAGTGAATGGAGAGCTCAGGATAGAGAAGGTTCTTCCGCTGTCTCTTTCATTTGATCACAGGATCATAGACGGAGCTTATGCTGCAGAGTTTATAACTGATCTTGCCAAACACCTGGAAGATCCGGACCTAATTCTTCTGGACGACTAGAGAGCTGATTATAGTGGTAGTGGGCGAGATATCTGAAGGAGTGGAAGTTGTGGTTGTAGGAGCAGGCCCTGCAGGATATTCAGCAGCTATAAGAGCTGCACAGCTGGGAAAGGAAGTTGTACTGGTCGAGGAAACAGGTGTAGGGGGAACATGTCTTAACAGAGGCTGCATCCCTTCCAAGGCACTTATACACGCTGCCGATCTCTATCATACAGCTCAAAACTCTGAGGAGATGGGAATAAATTCTGGAGATCTGGAGATAGACTTCTCAAAGACCCAGGAATGGAATAGAGAGATTGTAGAGAAACTTACAGGAGGTGTGGAGAAGCTGGAGGAGAACTACGGAGTGGAGATCTCGGAGGGCCACGCAGAGTTCAGAGGTTCTGGTAAGATCCATATCAGCTCTGATGAGGGAGGAAGGACTCTAAACTTCGATCAGTGCATAATAGCCACAGGTTCTAAACCGATCGAGATACCAGGGATAGAGTTTGACGGAGAGACTGTTATATCCTCGAAGGAGGCGCTCGAACTGGAGGAGATCCCGGATAAAATTGTGATAGTTGGAGGAGGGTACATAGGCATGGAGCTTGGAATGGTGTACCAGAAGCTTGGAAGTCAGGTAACTGTGATAGAGGCGGATGACCGCATACTTTCAAACCAGGACAGGGAGGCTTCAGAAGCAGTAAATGAAAGAGCAGAAGAGCTTGGAATGGATATAAATACTGGTGTGAAGGCCGAAGAAGCAGAGGTAGAGGGTGATGGCGCAGTTTTGAAGACCGGAAGCGGAAGCTTTGAGGCCGACAAGATCCTCGTGGCGGTTGGGAGACAGCCAAACACGGAACGGCTTGGGCTTGAGAACACGGATATCAGTAAGGATGAGAACGGGTTTATAGAGGTTGATGAAGGACTTGAGACGGGACAAAGTGGGGTTTTTGCTATAGGAGATGTTGCGGGACAGCCGATGCTTGCTCACAAAGGATACAGAGAAGGCAAGATGGTGGCGGAGATAGCTTCTGGAGAGGCAGGTGTGGCCGACTATCAGGCCGTCCCTGCGTGCGTCTACACCGACCCGGAGATAGCTGAGGTAGGTCTATCTAAGAACGAGGCCGAGGAGGAAGGATACAGTCCTGTTGTTGGCAGGTTCTCTTTCAGCGCCAGTGGAAGAGCGATGACACTGGACAGGACCCGAGGTTTCGTCAAGCTGGTGGCTTCCGAAGAGGAAAATGTTCTTCTTGGCGCCACTATATGCGGTCCTCATGCTTCAGACCTGATATCAGAGCTTGCGCTTGCCATAGAAATGGGTGCGTTGGTTGAGGACATAGCCCTCACCATTCACCCACACCCAACTCTATCTGAAGCTGTGATGGAGGCTGCCGAGGATCTTCTAGGTCGGCCGGTCCACAAGTACAAGGAATAGTTTCAGAAAGAGAGGATTCTTGGAAGGATAAAAAGACACCTTTATAAATGTAGGGGCTAACTGTTCTGTTGAAGCGGTGTTTGCCGCTGACCGGAGGTTAGTCACGACTCAAATACCGATTGAGTTAGAGATTGAGTTAGAGCTAGGTAGGTAGAAAAAGATGAAGAGGTGCTTAAGATGACAACTGTTTATGATGTAAGAGCAAATCCGCTTATAGAGAGCGCTGCAGAGAATCTGAAGGACGAGATTGAGGAGATAGAGCAGCCTGACTGGAGTACTTTTGTGCGCACGGGTCCTTCAAGAGAGAGAAGTCCAGAGCAGGAGGATTGGTGGTATGTAAGAGCTGCAGCTGTACTGAGAAAGATATACATGGATGGTCCTCTCGGAGTTGAGAAACTAAGAACTGTCTACGGCTCAAAGAGAAGGAGAGGACACCAGACAGAGCATTTCCACAAGGCTTCAGGCAAGGTTATAAGGACTATACTACAGCAGCTTGAGGAGACCGGTCTTGTAGAGCTTGAGGAAGGAAAGGGCAGAAAGATAACTGAACAGGGCCAGAGCTTCCTCGATAAACTCGCGTCAGAGCTGGAATAGAAGATCTGGAGCTTTTTAGACAACAATGTCAGGAAACGAACTAAGGGACAAGATGGAGAAGGCCCGTAAAAAGAAGGAGATGCAGGAACAACAGCAGGAACAGGTAAGGAAGCAGTTGAAGAAGATAGCTTCCAAGATACTTACGAAGAAGGCGCGTTCAAGACTGGGAAACCTGAGGGCTGCAAAGCCAGAACTGGCTTCGCAGATAGAGATGCAACTGGTACAGCTGTACAAGGCAGGACAGATACAGGATGAGATAAATGACGATCAGCTGAAGAGGCTTTTGAAGAAACTCCAGCAGTCTGGAGAGGAGAGGAATATAAAGTACTAGGTTAATAAAACACGGGTACAAAGATTAAGGTGAGAAAAGATGGGATCCAACAAGTCAAAATCAAAGAAGAAGAGACTGGCGAAAGCCAACAAGAGCGCAAAGTCAGCTCCCCGGTGGGTTGACCTAAAGAAGTTCGGCCTTAAGAGGTCTCTCACAAGGTCTGTAAAACGCCGAAGATCTAGGCACTGGAGAAGAAACGATACTGATGAGTGATAGCCATGTCAGATACAAGGACAATAAGTCTAAATAAGGTGAGGTCAGCTTCTCGTAAGAACAAGGCCAAGAAAGCCGTGAACGAGATAAAGCAGCAGATAGCAAAATACACTGAATATAGCGACATACGTATAAGCAACAATCTGAACGAGAGGATATGGGACAGAGGAGCTGCAAAACCTCCTAGAAAGCTTGATGTACAGCTTATAGATCTTGAGGACCATGTACTTGTAGATGTTGCTGATAAAAAACAGAAAGGTTTAGAAGAGTCCGAAGCTGTTTCTGAGGAGCCAGAGGACACAGAAGTGGAAGAAAACTTGGAGGAAGAACCTGAGGAGAGCACTGAAGAAGTTGAAGAGAATATACCGGAGGAAGTCAGAGAGGTTCTGGAGGAGGGAACAATTTCAGAGGCCAAGGAGGCTGTTAAATCAATGAACAAGGCTGATTTTGAAGGTCTCCTGGAATTTGAGGAGAAGAACCAAAATAGGAAAGGAATGAAGAAGTTCCTGAGATCCAACATGAGGTAGAAACGGCCGAAATCTGTTGTCTCAAAACCCGGACGTTTGAAAAATGGCAGAAAAACATCTATTTCTGACAGATTATAGAGGAGATCCAAATATAGGGTTTTACGGCCTAGCAACCGAAGAGTTTGCACTTCTTGCACCGAAGTTTAAGAAAAAGGAACGTCTTGAGGTCAACAGCATATGTACAACACCTCTATGCAACACCTACCTTACAGGAATGTTTGCATCTGGAAACTCTCAGGGAGTTATACTTCCAGAAGGAGTATCCGGCCATGAGTTAGAGGCTCTTGAAGAATCAAACATAGACTACCTGGTACTGGAAACCGCTCAAAACGCTATTGGAAATGTTATACTTGCGAACGATAAAGGATGTGTTATCAGTGAACAGCTGGAAGAACACAGAGAAGATATAGCGGAGTTCCTTGATGTTAAGGTGAAGATCGGTACTGTAGCAGGTCTTGACATAGTTGGCTCTGCCGGTATAGCAACCAATTCTGGAGTTCTACTCCACCGTGAGGCAGATGAAGAGGAGCTCAGGCTCTTCGAGGAAACTCTGGATGTTGAAGGAGATATAGGGACAGTGAACTTTGGTTCTCCGTATGTAGGTACAGGTATAGTAGCTAACTCAAGCGTCTCTCTTGTAGGTAATGATACAAAAGGACCTGAAACCGCCAGGATAGAGAAAGCTCTGGGATTCCTGGACTAGAAGATTTAAGGGGCTAGGAGGTAGACATATGATTATTGTCGGTATAGCTGGAGGCTCAGGATCGGGAAAGACCTATATGGCTAACCAGATAAAGGACAGGCTGTCCGATAAAACACTTATCTTCCCCATGGATAACTACTACAAGCCTTTCTCTGACAAGACACGGTTTGAGCGCATGCAGATAAACTTTGACAGGCCCGAAGCCTTGGACTGGAACCTGATGAAACAGCATCTAACCCTTCTAAGGCAGGGGAAGAGCGTAAATATGCCGGAATATTCCTACAAGAAGTCCACGAGGACCGGAACTAGGAAAGTTGAGCCAAGAGATATCGTGGTAGTGGATGGAATGTACGCTCTTTACGATAAAGAAATTCGCTCAAAGATGGATTTGAAGGTTTTCATGGATCCTGATCCGGATATACGGGCTTTGCAGAGAGTCAAGAGAGATGTAAAGGACAGGGATAGGGATATAGAGTTTGCTGTAAAGCAGTACCTGGAAAAGACCAAGCAGATGCACGAAGAGAAAGTCTCTCCCACCAAGGAGCACGCTGACTTCAGGCTAGGAAGGTCGGATAGCACGGAGTTTCTTGAAAAGGTTGTCGAGATCTTCCGTGGAAAGGAGCTGAAATCTGGAAGGGTTACAGAGTATCTAAAGGAGGAATTTTGACAAGCTATCTCCAAATCCCTCCTTAAGGAGAATATTCTAATTGATTATCCTGGAGAAGTCTTATGTTTCTTGTAAAGTTTTCTGCTTTTGTAGATTTTTTTGAGAGTAGAGGATACGCATGTACTACAGGGTTCTCCTGTATTTCTTGTTCTATACGGTCTATGTCCAGCTGCATAGATAGTTCATAAGTTCTTTCTTCTATATCCTCTATTTCTATATTTAGGTCCAGATTATACATGTTTAAAAACGCCATACTGTTGTCGATAATCTGGTTATACTGTTCTTCAAGGTTTTCTCCTGCGTACTCGAAGTCTATAGGATGTATCTTATTCTGTTCATCAACTAAAAGATTACTTCCATTTATATCCAGATCTCCTGTTAAAAGCTTTGCAGAGAATGCATCCAAAAGCGAATCCATGTCATAATTAACCTCACTTTCAGGTCTTACATGGTTCAATTCTCCTAAATCCTCCATATATACCTTAAGATTTTCTTCACAATAGTCGGCTCTCGGAGCTCTTACATCCAGTCTTTTTAGGATAATATCTGAACCCACCCATCCTCCAGCCCGTCCAGGATCAAGAGGTGGCAGAGCTATTACTGTATCTCTATCTTTACCATGATAGGTTGCTCTATATGCTTTGCTACCACTCTTAATTTTTTCTCTTTCACCTACTTTCTCAGACTCCACCTCAAACATAGTTGTTGTACTTCAGTAACAATAATCTATATAAGTTTTTTGGTGGTCGGGTTAGAAAAATCAAAGACTTAAGACGCAGAAAAAGAACTCTTGAACTCTCTTCAGAACTCAAACATACTGAAAGCCATTTACATGTTTAAATGGACAGCTCTTTCCTTAAAGTTTCGATAAGTTCCTCTGGATTCTGTTCCTCTATAGATCTCTGATCAAACTTAAATTCGAATCCATCGTCCTCATATCTAGGGATTATGTGAACATGCGCATGACCTATCTCCTGTCCCGCTTCCTCTCCGTTGGACTGAAGGATGTTGAATCCTTCTGGCTGCAGTGCCTCTTCCACCGCTTCTGAAACCTTTCTTACAGCGCTGAAAAGCTTTTCCGTCTCGGAAGCTCTGAGATCTGTAAGCGTCTCTGCGTGTTTCTTTGGGATTACCAGGGTGTGGCCCCTGCTTACAGGGTTTACATCCAGAAAAGCGAATGCTCTGTCGGTCTCAAAGACCTTGTGGGAATCGATTTCTCCCTCTATTATCTTGCAGAACAGGCAGTCTTCTGTCATTTTTATCAACTATCCAGTTTTTCCTGTGGTCGGACGTGTAGATCAAGTTGTCTGCGAAATTTAAATAAACTGTGCTGCTGGAAGATCTCCAATATTGCTGTTTATCTATGCTACCGGGTTCTGAGCTGACATGAGGATGCTTTAACCAGTTTGGTCACCTGGGCTTCCGGTCTCCAGGTCTCGTCTGTAATACCTCAACACCGCAAGATTTACAATTACACAGCTTTCTTCCATGAGAAAGTCCAAGTGTGAAGAGGCGCAAAGAGGCGCAGCTACAATAAGTTAAAGCAGAGATTTTTTAAGCCAGCGCGACAAATTGTAACTCATGAAGTTGCTTAAGAAGGTGTTGATGCCGGTGGCTGAGAGGTTTGTTTCGGGAGAGTCCATGGAGTCTGCTATAGGAAGGGCGAAACATCTTGATAAGAAAGGTATTAAGGCGCTAATAAACCTTCTCGGAGAACATGTAGAGGACGAGAACAAGGTCGAGTCCACGGTTCTGGAATACGATGATATCCTTACACTTCTAAGCAAGAACGACATAAATGCCTGTATCTCGGTCAAGCCCACACAGCTAGGGCTGGAGATAGACTACGACTACTGCATGGACAACCTGAAATATCTGGCAAGAAGGGCTGAAAGCCTGGGCAAGTTCATGTGGATAGACATGGAGTCCTCAGAGCACACCCAGGAAACTGTAGAAATGTACAGGGAACTGATAGAGGACTACGACTCTGTCGGTATATGTATACAGTGCTACCTGAAAAGATCAGAACAGGACATAGAAAACTTGCTTGGAGACAGCGTTATAAGGCTTGTGAAAGGCGCTTATGATGAGTCAACCGATATAGCATACAGGGATAGGAAGAAGGAGAGCGAGAACTTCAAGAAACTTGCTGAGATGCTCTTCGAGAGCGACGATTACTTTGCTATCGGCACCCATGACAAGGAACTCGTGGACCACTGCCAGCAATTAATGGACGAGCACAATCGTCCAAAGGACAGCTTTGAATTCCAGTTCCTTAAGGGAGTCAGAGAAGACTTGAAGTTCGAAATGGCTGAGAAAGGCTTCAATGTATCAGAATACGTCCCCTATGGACCGGAGTGGTTCTCATACTACTGGAGGCGCGTGATGGAAAGGAAGGAAAATCTGTTGTTTGCGCTTAGAGCTGTGCTTTGGGGTTCTTAGAAAAAGAAAGATTAGATCTTGAATCCTAATTTTAAAGAATGTTAATCTTTGAGTAGTCTGTAAGAAATCCTAATTAATACCTTGCTCGAATACTTTAGTTAACATGACTTACAGCAGATTAGAGTTCAACGATATAGAGTATCAGGGAGAAAAATATATAGTCATTGGAGAAATGCATGAAGACGAAATGATAGGTAAAGAAGTAATCTATAATGTAGTGAAAGAGTTTGAGATAGATAACTTCTACGCAGAAGTTCTTTATAGAGATTCTAAGAGGGATTGGGAGGATCTGAAACCGGAAAGTGAGGTTTATGGTTATTATCATAACCCAGAAAAATTTGACTGTATCTTTAATCTTGCTGAAGAACAAGGCATGCAAATCCATGGTCTTGAATCAAGGAGGGAAAATAGGAAAGGAGATGGTAGACATCGGGGGAAGCGCGAATATGTTCGGGACTGGGCCAAGTATATACTGGAAACCTCTAAAGAAACAAATCTTATACTTAGCGGTTTTGGCCATATAACGGGGTGGGATGAGAATAATCTGATAATTCAAATGATGGAGAGAGGTGCAAAGCGCAGTAATTTTTTAAGTATATCTACACTTGAGCTTATTCTAGAGGAAGGAGGTAAGGGTTTAGAAGAGGGGATATACTCCTTTGATGGCCTTCCAAAAGAATTAGATGGAAAATTCCTAGGAGAAGAAACGAGATTTGGGTTTATGGATAATCTTCATCTAGCGGACTACAATTTTTTGATAAAGAAACATTTAGGTACAGGCCGATAACCTCTTAAATCGCTTGGTCAGAAATCCGAAAGCTGCTTCTGGCTTTTATCATACCTGCATTTTATCTCGTCTTTCCTCTCTTTCAGTATCCTCTGGCGCTCTTCTTCATCTCTTGGGATAACAAGCTCTCCGTATTCTCCACCACCTCCAGGGATCATGACGGTCTTACCTTTCCTGAACTTCTGTACAGCGTCTGCTACCTTCTTGTTCACTTCTTCCAGCGCTTCTATCGGCCTATCAACCAGAATAGCTATCTCGGAGTCGAACTTCGATATAAACTTGTCGTAGAGGTTTTGGACAGTCTTGGTTTTGACTGATGCATGTCCCACGACTTCTCTTATGATCTCTGCGAGAGGAACTAGATGTGTGTAGTTCGGGCGCCAGTCCGGAGTGTTCCCACCATCTGATAGCTCTCCTATACGATCCTTAACACCTTTCTTTATTGATTTTCCACATTCTCTACATTTCCATCCGCTCTGTTCTGCCTGTTCCAGCGCATACTTCTGATTGCAGTTCTGGCAGGCAGTGCAGTGATACTTGCCTTCCCTTGGATCAAATCCCACATTTAGAACTGTCTCTCTTCCACCTTTCCTGTGAAGCGCCTTCTTGAACTCAGGAAAACTCAGTTCCTCCAGCTTGAAACGGTTGAACTCCCTACCCATCTTGTGAGGCCATGGAGAATGTGCGTCAGAGTTGCTAAGAAATACCAGGTCGTTGTGATCCGAGATAAGGTCAGCAAGCTCCGAATCAGCTGACAGTCCAAGCTCCAGGAAATCCAGCTCGGAGGCCATGTTTCCATAGCAGTCCTCCAGAGAATCGTGGTGGCCGTAGACTGCTGTCCATGGAGTGAAAGCGTGTGCAGGCCCTACAAGACAGTTGTGATCCTTGGCAACTCCTGCGATCCTTCCGCCTCCGATGTTCAGCCTTGGCCTCCCATCTTTATCAATATCCGGTGAGAACTCCTTGAAGTCGCTATATACCTTCTCAACCGATTCAAAGCAGGGGAATAGAAGGATGTGGTGGACTCTATTCTTGTCTTCCACCTCTGTCGTCAGCATGAACCTGCAGTCGCTGTTTTCAAATATCCCTGGCGCGCATCTTTCCGTCTCATTCTTTACATGCTCTCTCCATCCCGGATGCAGTATATCTCCAGTTCCTACGAGATCCAAACCTTTTACAGCGCTCTGCTCCGCCATTGTAGGGATCTTCATCCTGTCTGAGACAGCTCCGGAATAGTAGCCGTGGAGGTGTAGGTCGGTATCTATGAGCATTTTTGGTCCTCTCATTCTATCCTGTACCTCAAAATTGCTGCAACGCCAGACAGAGACTTCAGTTTTCTGCCAGCCTCGTGGTCGGTATGGATTATATGTATCTCGCCTGCCTGGTTCTCCACGGCCTCCATCACCTTCTCGTAACGGTTTTCAGTTATTAAGTGGTCGTTCACGAGCAGATGTTCCACAGCTCCCATCTCGGCAGCCTGCGCCACTTCCTTAGGCTTATAAACCGCCTTTCCGTCCTCCTTGTTAAGGTGCTTCAGGAACTCTTCTATCCACTGGACCTCTTCTGATACTCTGGATTCGTCTATTACCTTGTCCACGGCTCCGCGTTTTATAACCTCTTGGATACCGGTGTAGCCGGTTACTGATGTGTCCTGAAGCATCAGCTTGTCAGAGAGATCAGGGTTTTCATCCTTAAGACGGTTGTGGATGTTCTCTTTCTCAAATCCTGGGCCTGCGATTATAACCTTGTCCACCTTCTCGGCGTTCCTCTCCAGAACTCTCATCAGCTGGCCGTAGAACGCTTCCTTCTCCTCTCCCTGGGTCTTATACATCTTTCCAGGAACATTGACATCCACGTTTGCCAGATCCTTTATACCTGTTTCGGTTATAACTGCGAAGTCTGCGCTTCCCTTCTCAACCATGCATACCAGCAGCTTGTAGTTCTCGATTCTTGCAGCCTTCTTCACTCTTTCTATCTGGAACTCGCGCCATTCATCCTTCCATATCTCGAACTCCTTTCCTGACTGCAGGTTGAAGGTGTGGTATCCATGCTCCACATCTTCTGGCGCCTCAGTTATCTCTCCCGTGGTTCTCAATCTATTGCCCTGGAAGTCCATCTTCTCAACTTCCAGCTTGATAAGGCATTTCTTCTTCTCGCGCCCGTCCGTAACAGTCCTGGGGCTCATGGTCTTGAGAATATCTCCTGGCTCTATCACATACTTTAGGTGCCAGAGATCTTCGTCTCTTTCAACCCTGAGGCGCATGTATCCTTCTTTCTTGTCCTGTTTCAGTATCTTCATCGGTCTAAAGGGAAGGATTGAGGGGAAC
>JAXINT010000162.1:0-14620 GCA_034190605.1 Asbonarchaeaceae archaeon (SeqCode)
CTATCACTCCTTTTAATCCTCCAGTCTGTCCTGGATCTTCTGTTTCAGATCCTGATCTATGCCGGAGGGCTCTGTCATCCTTTCAGGATCCAGGATTTCCTCGGCTTCTTCCCCAGTTAGGTAGTCTCTGTCAACCACAGCTTCTTTGACAGTTTTGTCCGAGCTAAGAGCTTCTTTAACAACCTCCGCGGTTCTATGGTATCCTATGTATGGGCTCAAAGCAGTAGCAGTTGCTGTGCTTCCCTGGAAGAGCTGTTCTATCCTATTCCTGTCCGCTTCTATACCCTCCACACACTTCTCTCTAAGCATCTTAAGGCTGCTTCTAAGGGCTTTAACCGGTCCAAACAGGTTTTTGGCTATCAGAGGAGCCATTATATTCAGATCCAGGTCTCCCTCCTTTGCAGCGTGGTCTATAGCCTCTGCGCTTCCAATAAAGTCTATACAGGTCATCTTGAACGCCTCAACTATTGAGGGGTTGACCTTCCCGGGCATTATAGAGCTGCCGGGCTCAACCTCAGGAAGCTCAAGTTCGCCTATACCCGCTACAGGGCCCGAATTAAGGAATATGAGGTCGTCAGCCACTTTCACCATGTCCAGAACAAAGACCTTGAGCTCGGAGGAGAGCCTTGCAAGGGCAGATCTGCTTTGTGTGGCTTCCCTCGGGTCTTCAGCCGGTATTATATCCTTTCCGGCTATATCAGCTAGTCTTGAGACCAGGTTCTGCCTGAACTCCGGTGGTGTGTTTATACCTGTTCCTACGGCGTTTCCACCCAGACCAACCTCTCTTAGCTCCTTGAACGACTGCTCCAGCCTCTCCATTCCCTTCTTGCACATCCTTGAATAGGCCCTGAACTCCTGGCCCAGGGTTACAGGCACCGCGTCCTGGAGATGTGTCCTTCCGACCTTCAAAACATCTTCAAACTCCTCTCCCTTCTTCTTAAAAGTCTTCTTGAGCTCCTCGATCTCATCAAGCAGGCTCTCCGAGATCTCCAGGGCTGAAAGGTGGACGGCAGTAGGTATCACGTTGTTAGAGCTCTGACCCATGTTCACGTGGTCGTTCGGGTGGACCGCATAATCTCCTTTCTCTCCTCCAAGGAGCTCTGTAGCGCGGTTTGCTATGACCTCATTGGCGTTCATGTGGAAAGGGGTTCCGGCACCCGCCTGTATAGGGTCAAGAACGAACTGGTCGTCAAAATATCCGTTAATAACTTCTTCAGAAGCTTTTACAATCGCGTCAGATTTCTCAGGTCCAAGTAGACCTATTTCTCTGTTTACCTGCGCAGCTGCCTTCTTTATCATTCCAAGCGCATGGTAGAACTCCCTGTAGGGCTCTTCCGGTGTTATCTGGAAGTTTTCAAGCGCCCTGGACGTAAAAGATCCGTAATATGCCTCCTCAAGGACTTCTACTTTCCCCATAGAATCCTGTTCGGTTCTCTCTCCCATGTAGAGATGTGCACACACCAGTCTTTTTAACTTAACCCCTATCGGCATACCAATCGTCTAGAAGGATCCATGCCCGGGGATATATCCGACCTGATCCCTGGCTCTGTCGCTCATCTTTTCCGGAGACCACCTCGGTTCAAACGTCAGCTCTATGGTAATATCCTCTTTCTCGACCCCTTCCAGGAAGCGCAGAGCCTCCTTAATTAGATCGTCAAATACTTTGGACAGAGGACAGCCAGGAGAGGTCAGAGTCATGAGGATGTGGACTTCTTCCTCCACCTCTATATCGTAGATCAGGCCAAGATCCACAATGTTCACATCCAGCTCAGGATCTATAACCTCTCTCAGCTGCTCCCTAACCTCTTTCTCTGATATCATCCAGGATCACTTTCAAAAACGCTCTATTCTCTATTGACTTTGCCTAGAGGTCAGTTATCCTCCTTGGCCCAGTCATAGCCCTCCTCCTCCAGCTTATGGGCTAGTTCAGAACCTCCTGATTCGACTATTTTTCCATCGACCATCACATGGACTCTGTCGGGCTCTACATAGTCCAGAATCCTACGGTAGTGGGTGATCATGAAGATTCCTCTGTCCTGACCTGCGAGTTTTCTTATCCCTTGTGCTACTGTTTTCAATGCATCTATATCTAGTCCGGAGTCTATCTCGTCAAGAACTGCGTACTTTGGATCCAGAACCGCCATCTGCAGTATCTCCATTTTCTTCTTCTCCCCGCCTGAGAATCCATCATTTAGGTAGCGGTTTGCAAATTCTCTGTCCATGTTGAGCATTTCAAGGCTTTTTTCCATTTTTTCTCTGAAATCGTCCATTGAAGCCTGCTCGTCCTCTGGTAGTCTTGCATTCATCGCCTCTCTGAGGAACTGCGCTACTGATATGCCCGGGATCTCGCTTGGGTGCTGGAATCCAAGGAATAGTCCCTGTCTTGCCCGTTCATCGGCGTCTTCTTCTGTGACTTCTTCTCCGTCTGCTTTTATTTTGCCGTTGGTGACTGAATACTGTGGGTTTCCCATCAGTGCGTGGCTTAGGGTGGATTTGCCTGAGCCGTTTGGACCCATCAGGGCGTGGATTTCTCCGGGTTTGATTTCTGCTGTTACGCCTTTGATTATCTGGTCGTCTTCTATATGGACTTCAAGGTCTTCTATTTCAAGTGACATGGTATCATCTCAAGTATCCTTTAGCGCTTTTTTAAGTGTTTTCAGCCCCAACAGTGCGCATTTCATCCGCATAGGTGAGATCTCGACTTCCAGTAGGTTGAGCATCCAGTCTCTGTCCAGTTCCATGGCTTTTTCTATCTCCATTCCTTTAATCTGTTTTGAAAGCAGTGAGACCGCTGCTGTTGATATTGCGCATCCATTGGTGGTGTGTCTGATATCTTTTATCTTTCCCTCTCTAGTATCTATGTACAGTTCTGTAATATCCCCGCAGTGTGGGTTTTCTCCTTTCTGCTTTATGCCTTTCTCCAGCTTTCCGGAATTTTTAGGGTTCCGGTAGAGCTCTATTATCCTCTGTCTGTACATGTTTTTCATCTCTCAAACACCTCTTGAGCCTCTTGTACGGCTTCCAGGAACCTGTCTATGTCTTTCTCGGTGTTGTAGAGGTATGGTGATGCTCTGGAGGTGCCTGTTATTCCCAGTTTTTCCATCTGAAGTTGTGCGCAGTGGTGTCCTGATCTTATAGCTATTCCTCTGCTGTTGAGTATTTCAGATACATCGTGGGGGTGTATATCTTCTATGTGAAAGGATACAAGGCACGCGTTGTCTGGAGCGTAGATTTTAACGTTGTCGAGGTCCTCCAGGCCCTGGATTATCCTCTTTGAGAGCTGCTTTTCGTGCCGGTATATCTTGTCGAGTCCTATCTCTTCCAGGTATTTTACAGCTTCTGCCAGGCCTACTGCTCCTGCTACGTTTTCTGTACCTGCTTCGAATCTTTCTGGACCGGGTTCAAACTCTATATTGCTTTTTTCCACGGTTCTTACCATTCCACCTCCGACCTGGTAGCTTTCCAGTTCTTCAAGCAGGTTTTTCTTCCCGTATAGGACTCCTGTTCCGGTTGGTCCGCACATCTTGTGGCTCGAGAATGCCAGGAAGTCTGCGTCTATGTCTCTGACGTCTGTGGGTAACCTTGGAACGGACTGTGCTCCGTCTACAAGTATAAGGGCGTTGTTGTCGTGCGCCAGGTCTGCAAGCGTTTTTACAGGGTTCCTGCATCCGAAGACGTTTGATATATGTGAAGCTGATACTATCCCGGTGTTGCTGTCTATCAGGTCTTTTGCGGCTTCTATATCCAGCTGATTTTCCTTTGTGGGTATATACTCTATCTCCAGCCCTCTGCGCTCTGCTTTCTTTCTCCATGGAAGCTGGTTGGAGTGGTGTGACATCTCTGGAATTATGATTTTGCCTTCTATTTCTAGTGACTGCGATACCAGGTTTATAGATTCAGTGCAGTTTCTGGTGAACACTGCTTCCTCTGGAGATGCGTTTATGAAGTCTGCGACTGTTTCTCTGGACTGGTCGAGCTTTCTTTTGGCCCGGTTGGCAAGTTCGTGGAGGCTTTTTCCCGGGTTGGCGTTGTGTCTGGTGTAGAAGTCTTTAAGTGCTTCTATAACCTGGTTGGGCTTGTGTGTGGTTGCTGCGTTGTCCAGGTACGCTATCCTTTCTCCGTTGACTTTCTCTTCAAGTGCTGAAAAGTCTTCGATGTATTTGTATGGTTTTAGTGCCATTTTACTATTTTAACGCTTTTTAAGTCCTTATTAGAGTTCTATGAGAGTTTTTTGTCGATCTGCTGTCTGATAGCCTGGCTGAGTTTTGGTATCGGAATCTTTTCTATAAGGGGTTGGAAGAATCCTTGGACGACAAGTTTTTTAGCTTTTTGCTGTGTCAGTCCCCGGGACTTCATATAGTAGAGTTTTTGTTCGGAGAGCTGTCCGGAAGAGGCTGAGTGGGAGGCTTCAACCTGGTTGTTTTCTATCTCAAGCCTTGGTGCGGCGTTGATCTCTGCGTTGTTTGATAGTATCAGGGAGTCCTCGTCCTGGAATGATTCTGTATCTTTTGCTTCTCTGGAAACGTCCTGCAGTCCCTCGTAGATTGTTCTTGAGTTTTCGTCTGCAACTCCTTTTGATTCCATGTTGCATCTTGTCCCTTTCCCGTTGTGCTTTACCCTGGCTGAGATGTCGAGATGCTGGTCTCTGTCACCGAACCAGGCGCATATCTTTTCCACGGAGGAGTTATCTCCTTCCAGGATGGTTTCAAGTCTGTGTCTTGTAAGTGAGCTTCCAAATACTGTGTTAAGCCAGGTCATGTTTGAGTCCTTTCCTACCGTGGCTTTTCTGAGTGAGTAGTTTATCCCTGAGTCTATCGACTGGTTTGAGCCGTATTTTACCTCTGAGTTTCTGCCGATGTTGAACTCTGCTGTGGAGAACGCGGTTCCGGGATTGCCTTCGAACAGTTCTACCACTTCAAGGTCGGCTTCTTCCGCTTCCACTATCAGATGTGAGAAGAGAGGATGTTGTCCTTTATGCTGTATGGTTACTTTTCCGTTTCCTCTGGCTTCTATGTGGATAAGACAGTTCATATAGGCTGTGTTGAGTGCTGTGAATCTGTTATCCTTGCATTCTATCTGTCTGAAGAGGCTGTTTTCTTCCCTTTCCGCGGCTTGCCTGTTTAAGGCCACCTTCACGTCTCCTTCCGTCTCTATATATGGCTTGGATTCTTCTAGACTCTCTTGATCGAGCTTGAGATCGGGATATTCTGTCCAGGTGTTTCCTGGTGTCTTTACTGACTCCGGGGTTTCCAGACTTTCCAGTGCGTTTCTGGCTTCTGTTCTTAGCTCTGAGAGCCTGCTTTTTTCTGAGAATGTAAACATTTTTATCCAGGTCTTCTGGAGAACGTTCCATGTTTTCTATAAAGTTTGGATCCCACTCTGTTCATCCCAGACCACCCTCCATCTCAAGCTGTATGAGTCTGTTCAGCTCCACTGCGTATTCTAGTGGGAGCTCTTTGGCCAGTGGTTCTATAAACCCTCTTACGATCATCTCTGCTGCTTCTTCGCGAGGTATTCCTCTGCTCATAAGATAATATATGGTCTCTTCTGAGAGTTTTCCTACTGTGGCTTCGTGTGCTACGTCTGCTGTTTCTTCTTCTACTTCTACGTATGGTTCAGTGTCTGAGGTTGATTCGGAGTCGAACATCAGGGCATCGCAGTCTACTTTTGAGCTTGCGTTTTTGGCGCCTTCTGCTATAGTTACAAGTCCTCTGTAGTTTGTCCTGCCTCCTTTCTGGGATATGGATTTGGATTCTATGGTTGAGGATGTGTTTGGGGCGAGGTGGTAGATCTTGGCTCCTGTGTCTATGTTCTGGCCCTTTCCAGCGAAAGCTATCGAGATGTGGTTTGCTTTTGCGCCTTCTCCTACCAGACCACTGCACGGGTACAGCATGGTGACTTTGGAGCCCATTGAGCCTGAGACCCATTCCATGGTTGCGTTTTTCTGTACTATGGCCCTCTTTGTGTTGAGGTTGTATGTGTTCCTGGACCAGTTCTGGACTGTGGAATACTGCACATGTGCGCTCTCGTTTACGAAAACCTCCACACATCCTGCGTGTAGGTTGTTGCGGGAGTAAGTAGGGGCGCTACAGCCTTCTATGTAGTGAACTCTTGAATTATCGTCTGCAACTATCAGTGTGTGCTCGAACTGTCCCATTCCTTTTGAGTTCATCCTGAAGTAGGCCTGCACCGGGATCTCGACCTCCACTCCTTCTGGGACGTAGACAAATGAGCCTCCTGACCACAGCGCTCCGTGGAGTGCTGAGAACTTGTTGTCGTCTGGAGGCACGCATTTTTCCATGAAGTGTTCCCTGACAAGTTCTGGGTGTTTCTGGACTGCCTGGTCCATGTCCATGAATATCACTCCTTTTTTCTCCCATTTGTCCTTGAGGTTCTGGTAGACAACAGTACTTTCGTACTGACCTCCTGCGCCTGCAAGGGCTTTTTTCTCGGCTTCTGGTACTCCAAGTCTGTCGAAGGTGTCTTTTATGTCCTCGGGAACTTCGTCCCAGTCTCTTGCTTTGGTATCATCGGCTTTGACGTATGGGGTTATAGCGTCTATATCCAGTTCTGATAGGTCTGGACCCCATTTCGGCATGGGCTTCTCGTTGAAGCACTTAAGGGACTCTAGCCTCTTCTCAAGCATCCACTGTGGTTCGTCCTTCTCCTCTGATATCTGGCGTATGACTTTTTCGCTCAGCCCCTTGTCTGCTCGGAATACTGCTCTTTCTTTGTTTCTGTGGTCGAACTTCTCCCGGTTTTTCTGTATGGTCTGTGTCTCTGTCTTTTCTGCCATGTTCCATGGTACGGAGTTCAAACATTTTAAATCTTCAGAACAACCTGAAAATATGACCCTACTTATAGTTGCGGGAAGTTTTTCAAGGGAGTCAAAGACCCTTGAACTGGCTAGAAAAGCAGAGTTATACGGCGATACGATCGCTGATATCGATCTTCTGAAGCCAAGAAATCTTGACCTGGAGTTCTGTGATGGCAGGGACTGGGATAAGTATAATGAAGATGTTTCAGAACTTCAGGACAGGTTTGACAACGCTGATGCGTATATCTTTGCGGTACAGGTCTATAACTGGTCGTATCCTGGAGGATTCAAGAACCTGATAGATCTGGTTCCACCGGACAAGCTGTCTGGGAAGGTTGCGGGTTTTATAGGGGTGGGAAGCAACTACAAGGGCTTTCTGTTCCTGCACAGAGAGCTGAAGAGCCTGATGGATTATTTCAACGTCCATACTCTTCCTAATTCCGTTTTTGCATCTGAAGCGGATTTTGAAGGGGATACTGTAAGCGCGGAGATAGAGTCCAGGATAGAGGAGCTTGTCTCCAGGACTGTTGAGCTTGGGAAGAAGCTCTGAATGCATAGAATCTTTTGGATTTCTAGAATGGTCCTGTCTGGAGGAATCTCTGGTGCTTTTCGTCCTGTTCTCTCAGATGGTTCTGGAGCCATACTCTGCGCTTCTCTGGTTTCTGGTGTTCTATATTCTCTGCGGCTTCTGAGACTTCGATGCCGCATACAGGGCAGTGGTTTGGTTCTGGGACTCGGTGATCCCTCTTGTTGTGTTGGAATAGTTCTTCCCTGTTCTGGTGCTTGTCTCCACAGGTCATACAATACACGTGCAGGTATTCTGTGGCTTTTTCGCCTGCGGTTCCTACTTTTCTGTTGTCTCCATCGGCTCCATTAGCGCAGCCGCAGTTTCCACCACCCCCGCAGCTCCCTCCACATCCACAGTTTCCTCCACAACCCATTTCTTATCAGCAGTTTCCTATACGGCTGCAAGCCTTAAAAAGGCGGGGATATATTTTGGCTGCCGTGTAGAGGTTTTTGGAGGGCTGTCAAAACTATTAAATGGTGAAGTCCTAAACAACATTACAGTATGCGCTCGGCATCTTTTGCTGTGGTTATCATGGCGGTTCTGGTCATTTCTCCAGCTGTATCTGCTCACGGTGCTGAGCACAAGGAGAAGGGTCACACCGGCAAGGGTGTTGTGGACACTCAGGAGGATCCTGCTTCTTCTTCGGGCGGTATCTTGTCCATACTTGCTATACCAGTCCTGATATCTGCGATTGTCATCCTGGTCCTTGTGTTCTATGGAAAGATAAGCTATGGCAATGCTGTTATGATTTTCACCCTTCTTCTGGTGCTGGCTGGGTTTGTGGTCATGTTTGGAGATGCGCAGTATTTTGTCGATCTGCGGGAGAAGCCTTCTATGGCTCTGGAGAAGCTCGAGGCGCTGAACAGTAAACTGCCTGTGAAAGCGGGAAGAATGTCTCTACTGTCTGTCTTTGTTGTATTTATCTTGGGTGCTTTTGCAGGTGGCGTAGTTGTATATGCCTACTTCAGATCGGGGGGTATTGGAAAGGCTGGGAAAGATACGGGGTCAGGTAGAACAACCAAGAAGGAACGGGGAGAGACAGAAGCTGCTGAGGCTTCTGAAACTTCCGAGGAATCTGATGAATGGTTGGAGGAAGAGGATGAGGAGGTGGGTAACTGGTGAATTTTAAACCTGCGGTTGTTGTAATGGTCCTGGCGCTTTTAATCCCGGCTGTATCGGCGCATGTGGAGTCTGGTGCTTCTGAATCCAGTGTTGGCGGTTATACTATTGTAATGGAGAAGAGGCCGGGACATCCGCTTGTCGGTAAGCCTACTGTAGTTCATATAGATACGGAGTTTCCAGGCAATGTAAGCTATGAAATCCATGAAGATGACGGGGCTGTAGTTGATAGGGGAGTTGCCAGGGAGACCGATCATGGCTACAGGATTAAAGTTATATTCGAGGATGCAGGAAACTATGAAATGCATGTGGCTTTCAGCCAGGAGGGAAAACATATTGGAGAAAAAGAGGTAAACCTGCATGTGGAGCCCCAGCAACCTTCACCGGTTTTCTGGGCGTATGTGGTGCTGTTTGCTGTGGCTCCGATACTGCTTGTAAAGCTAAAAAAGGGTTGAAAAGATGGAACTCCAACGCGTGTTTACGGAGATTAAGTGGAAGAAGTTCTATCCTGTGCCACTGCTGTTTATACTGTTCACCTTCCTTGGGTTTGTGGTGCCTATGCTCCGTTCTCTGGGTCTTCCTATTCCTTCTCTTCTGAGTCTTCCGTATGTTGCGGAGCTTGCAGCCATGCTGGGCCTTTACAGTTCTCAGGATCTTTTTGTGTTCATGACCTGGATTGTCTGGTGGCCGGCTTTTATCATATCTATCTTTATCTTTAGGAGGCTGTGGTGTGGGGGTTTCTGTCCGTTTGGAATCGCGACTGATGTAGGCAACTGGATCAGGGAAAAGGTGGGAGTCGAGAGCGTGGAGGTCCCAAGCTTCCTTGAGAACAAGCTACAGTATCTTATTTTCCCTGGAGCCGCTATATTTGTGGTTATAGGCTATCTACACGATGCTATAAATATTACAAACTCGGCTATCCTTACTGCTGAGTTTGTTGTGTTCTTCTTCCTGATGTCGTTCGCCACCGGGGTTTTGCTCCCTAAAAGAGGGTTCTGCCGTCTTCTATGCTTTGTGGGGAGTCTTCCAAGGCTTTTCGGACGTCTTGCGTTTATGGGTCTGAAGACCGATACTGAGAAATGCATGAACTGCGCTGGCAAGTGGTGCATGAAGGGGCCGGATGCTCCGCCTCCGGGAATATCCACCGAGAAAAGGCCGTTGCTCGGAACTGACGATGGCTGTCCTACCAATGTTGACATCCCTGCTCTAGGAAGCAACGAGAGCAACAGGGACTGCCTGGACTGTGGTAACTGTATGAAGAACTGTCCCTATGATGCTATCCACTATACCTGGACCATACCTGGAGACGAGCTTGTGAAGGGTATAGATCTTGACCTTGGGGAGACTGTTGGTATACTCTTGATACTTGGTATTCTCTCCATGTTTGCGTCTATGGAAGGAGGGCTGCTGGGGCAGGCGGCTCAGTGGCTTGGACTTTCCAGCCACTGGGTTATCAGCGGTATATTCACGCTTGCTATGACTGCAGCTGTCTTTCTGCTGTACTGCGGTGCGTGTTATCTTACAAGCAGGCTTTTTGATGCTGATTTTGGGAGGACAAGCCGTATACTGGGGTATGGTTTCCTGCCTTTTGTCTTCCTGGCATTTGCCCGTGATATAATTGTCACCTATCTAATCATGGGTTCGAAGCTTTCCACTTTGATACCGACTGCTGTAATACCGTTTATAGATTCCACGTTTATAATTGTGGGAGCTGCATGGGCTCTTCTGATGATAGTATGGCTCGGACGCCATCTTACAGAGGCGGGGAGGATGCCTACTGGGAGGTTTATAGCTGGCGTTTCACCTCTTCTGGTATTTGTGGTGTTGCTTGCGGTCTACTGGATTACCACGCTCTATCCCTTGCATCTGACTCAGCTGGCTGGCGCTGGCATAGCGGCATACTGGCCTATAGCTATTGGCCTGGCTTCAGGTACGATAGTGGTTGTTGCGCTCCATAAAAAATATTCGGGCATTGCCGGTGTCAGGCTTCCGTTCCAGTAATTCTACAGTCCGTTCTAGTAATTCTACAGAAAGGTAAACCTTTTTATTGAATCAGACCAATAGTTGGCTTTGTAATGGCAGAGGTAGATGATGAGTACAAGGTGGTTGTTGTAGGGGCAGGGCCTGCTGGTCTGCAGGCAGCGCTTTTCCTTGCACGGGCTGATCTAAGGACTCTGGTTCTTGGAGACATTGAAGATAGCGATCTGGAGAAGGGAAAAGTTATAGGAAACTATTTCGGAGTTCCTGAGGAGCCTCCAGGCATAGAACTCTTGAAAGGCGGTGTAAAGCAGGTGGAGAGATATGAAGGTGAAGTAAAAAAAGAAGAAGCCGTGGATGTGCATCCACGGGATGACGGAGGATTTGTCATTGAGACCGATGCTATGAACCACTATGGATGTGAGGCGCTTCTTATCGCCAGTGGAAAGCCGGTAAAAAAGGCCGGAATAGAGAACGAAGAAGAGTTCATGGGCAACGGTATCCATACATGCGCTGCATGTGATGGCCCGCTCTACAAGGACGCTACATTAAGAATAGTCGGTAATGGGAACCACGCTGCCCAGGAGGCGCTGGAGCTGTTACCCTATACGGAGGATATCAAGATCTATTCCCAGGGCGCGGAATGGCAGATCAGGGATGAGATGCTGGACAGGCTTGAGGAGAAGGGAGTTGAAAGGGAAGAAAAGCAGGTCCAAGAGGCTCATGGGGACGATGCTGTGTCAAGGATAGTCTTCGAGGATGGAGATGAGGAGGAAGTTGATGCTATCTTCCTTGCAGTTGGAAAGGCTTCTGGGATCTCTTTTGGAGAGAAGCTCGGGCTGAAGCTGGAGGACGGTAATGTAAAGATCGATAGAGATACTGGTAAGACCAGTGAGAGGATGGTATGGGCTGCAGGGGATGTCACAGGTTCCTATCCTTACCTTGCTACTGCGGCCGGTAGCGGCTGCAATGCGGCAATGTCTATAATCCGTACCATGCGGGATATACCGGAATACATCGACTACGACTAAACCTCTTGAATACGTGGATTTTTAGACAGGTACGAGCAACAATGACCTTCTATACTGTTGGGCATTCCACTCGGAGCAGGGACGAACTGCACAGTTTGCTTGAGAAGTTCAATATAGACCTGCTTGTTGACGTTCGAAGCATTCCTAGGTCAGGGCATAACCCGCAGTTCAATAAGGAGAAGCTGAAAGACGGCATTAGAGATATTGAATACAGGCACATGGAGGAGCTTGGAGGTTATCGAAATCCTGAGATAGAGTATTCTCCAAATACTTCCTGGGAGAACGATTCTTTCCAGAACTACGCGGACTACGCACTAACAGATGAGTTTGATGAAGCGCTCCAGGATCTGCTCGATCTTGCTGAAAAACGCACAATAGCGATCATGTGCGCTGAGAAGGTGTGGTGGCGCTGCCATAGGAGGATAATTGCTGACTATCTTGTAGTTAACGATAAAGACGTTGTCCACATCATTGAGGAGAACAGAACCAGCGAACACAGCCTTACAGAGTTTGCAGTCTGTAAAAACGGTGTTATTCACTATTCTAGTGAAGGATGATGCATCTCTATAGGCTATATAACGCTCTCCACTCCCTCAGCAATTTCGGAACAGCTTTCCAGTATTTCTTTCTCTTTTAGATCGCTTATATGGTAGTTCACAGTTGATCGGTCAAGGTCCAGCCTCTCAGCCATCTCTACCTGTTTCTCTCCCCTGGAAATTCCCTTGACTATCTCTCTTTTCACGGGTTTTCTCAAGGTCTTATGCCTGCACTTATCCCTGCATATGTCTCTAAGAGCGCAGCTCCGACATATGCCTATCCTAAGTATTGCGCCTCTTTTTCTCTCGACTTTTTCGGACTTGTCTATATAGTACTGAAGCGTCCCTGTTGCCATACCAGTCTTTCTCTTGAGTTCTCTGAAACCGATCCCGGTGTTCTCCTCCACAGTAGTTTCAAGAAGCTTCATCCGATCGTTTTCCTCTGACATCGCATTACGGTCTTGGATCATGAAGATATTAAAAGATGTGAATATTCTAGCGTTGGAATTCTGTACCAATAAGTTTATCAACAAGCCATAGAAAGTGAAAATATGGGAAATAACAAAACAGTAAACTACCTGTTGAGATTTGCAGTATTCACCACGTTCTTTGCCCATGGTGTGATGGCCTGAGGTATCAAAGCAGAATGGATTCCATTCTTCACATCTATAGGTATAACTTCCGCAACAGGTAAAGCGCTTCTACCATGGATCGGGGCTATGGACATAGCAGTGGCAGTTATAGCGCTCTTCTGGCCTTTCAGACTGCTTCTCATATGGGCGGTGATATGGGCCTTTGCGACAGGTGCTATGAGGCCGGTCTCTGGAGGGGAGTTCCTTGAATTCCTTGAAAGATGGGCGTACTGGATAGCGCCTCTGGCACTGCTGCACATGCAGGGCTGGCCCAGGAAGCTCAAAGACCTGTTCAGCGCTGGCAAATAGTAGTCTCTAAGCTCTCCACAACTTCTGTGTTTGAACTTTGTACCGGAACGCTTTAAATTCAGCTCCCAGAAACCTGTTACATGTCATATACTAGGAGGACTGTAGCGCTGTCGGCTCTGTTTTTGTTCTTACTGGCCGCTTTTGCAGCTCCCGCCATGGCACATGCAGGGGAGAAACATGGAGAGGACAAACAGGCTGGGGATAAAAAGACATCCAGCAAGGAGGAGGAGATCAAAGAAGAGGCTGTAACCACCACAATACTGGAGAACTTCAACTTCAGGCTTATAGGAGGTTTTGCGCTGATAATAGTTCTTCTAGCAGTCCTGGGAGAGGCGTGGTACCAGGGAGGTCTGGGGCAGATTCCTGTATCCGTCCAGATCCTCCTCGCGGTTCTAACAGTATCGGCGGTTTTTATGCTGTTCTTCTTTCCCTATTCCACTCCAACGCCAAAAAAGACCTATGGACCGGGTATGGGGCCGTTACATATGAAGGAGTTCTACACGGGTCTGAATCTAAGGAACGCAAGGAATATAGATGACTTCCAGAAGCTTCCAGTGAAGAAGGACATAGTCAACGACCCTTCAAACGTCCCACCACCTATCGAAAGAGACTACAGCAAGACGGTTAATATAACCCTTGTAGCTCAAGAGAAGATATCAAAGCTCACAGAAGACGCGTTCTACTACTACTGGACGTACAACGGGACGGTTCCAGGACCCATCTTAAGAGTTAGAGAGGGAGACACAATAAGGTTGACGCTGAAGAACGAGGAGAGGAGTACGCATGACCATTCGATAGACCTGCACGCTGTCAATGGGCCTGGCGGAGGAGCAAAAAGCACGCAGGTGCCACCTGGAGGGAAGGAGACAATCAAGTTCAAAGCGCTAAACCCTGGATTCTATGTCTATCATTGCGGGACAGGCAATATACCGACACACATCTCAAACCAGATGTTTGGAGGAATAATCGTCCAGCCTAAAGAAGGGCTTCCAGATGCAGACAAGAGATTCGCCTTGTTCCAGGGAGAGATATACACCACAGGTCCTATGGGAGCAGAAGGATTCCAGCCGTTCGACCCTGTAAAGCTGTTGAACGAGAACCCGACCTACTACACTTTCAACGGAAAGCCTCGCGGAGTCACTGGAGAACACGCCATGGAGGCGGAAGTTAACGATACGGTCAGAATCTACTTCGGCAACATGGGCAACTCCAAGATCAGCAGCTTCCACGTGATAGGCGAGCAGTTCAAACGTTACTGGCCTCATGGTGCGTTCAACATCACTGCACAGGGGCCCGGTGTACAAACCGTTCCTGTTGCGGACGGAAGCAGTGCAGTTGTAGATATGAAGCTGGACGTTCCCGGAAACTACATACCGGTCGATCACGCCCTTGCAAGGCTGGACAGAGGTGCATGGGGTATATTGAATGCGAAAGGAGAAGAGCAGCCGGAGATATATATGGGTCTGGAGTGACATCCTCCCACCTCTTAACTCCTTCGGAGTTAAGATTTTTCAGCTTCTTTTAAGAGAAGCTGAAAGAGGAATCTTCCACAGGAAGTTTCCGAGACTGAACTTCTTTGAAGTTCAGAACCACTGGAAGGTGGTGGGTTTTCTCGGCTACAATCTATAAAA